>JAQTZZ010000084.1 GCA_028687545.1 Candidatus Wallbacteria bacterium | reverse complement strand
ACAGCTCTCCATATCGTCTGCGCGGCAGATCAGGTCCAGGACATGCTCTGCACAGGGTTGCTGCCTGTCTCGATGTAATACAGCTTCACAATGCCGTCCCGGCACAGGCCGTATAACATGATCGTGCCGTCTGCTTCCTGCCTGCATACGCACTCCTTGAAGGGGTTGGCGAGCTGGATCAGGAAATTTTTCACTTTGTCCAGCAGGGTATTGAGATCGCGTTTGTATTTAGCCACTTCCTTAGTATATTTATATGTTTTTACGGGGTGCAGCTCCCCTCCCTGGCAAATGCCTTCCTCAGCCAGAAATGATTTGGAAGTGAAAAAGGCTCCGTTGATTCCCAGGCTGGCCGCATTCACATCCACGCCAAGACTGATCTGTTTCTTTTCCAGGCGTATCTCTTTCCAGGCTTGATAAGGAAGGCTTTCCTGCTCTGCGTTCTGCATCAGGTTCTGCACCTGGCGATACATTTCCCTCACCTTTTCCTTAACGATTCCGGCATTCAGAGAACCGCTGCCGCTTGTCACGTCCTTTGCCACCAGGATGATTTCCCGGAAATACTTCTCCGCCAGTTCCTTACTGATGTCAAAGGAGTAAATGCATTTCCCGGCTAGAGCTTGATCCAATTCAGCGGACTCGGCGCAGTTCCCTGCTTCGGCTTTGAGTTCCCTGATAAAAGGATTGTCCGGTCCGTCAGTGAATTCGAAACCATTGGCAAAATAGACGCTCATCCCGTTGAAAGTCTTGTCCTGCTTGAACTTAAGGATCAGATGCAGTTCAAAGGAAACTGATTGGGCTGCAGGATACGGGTTGAGGGGAATGTTTCCGCCTGCCAGGCTCAAGGCAAGGTTGCCAGCATTGAAGCTTCCGGCCAGAGAGCTCTTGTAAATCACCAGATACTTATCATCGCTGTCAGGAGAATTGACCACCCGGCCTTCGAGGCCTTCCCCCATCGTGGCCGAGGCTCCGATATCGCCTGAAACGCCCGCACTGTTCCCCAGACCGAGATAACCGCCAATGCCGGCTGAAATCTTCAGCGAACCGGACAGAGCGAGCCCGGCGGAAGTCATGTGCTCCATGGCATGGCTCCGGCTGAAATCGCAGAAATCATTGGCACAGGTCGCATCTTTGGCAGCAAGTTTCAGTTCTCCCGGCTTAAAAGTGAAAAACTGGTTGGTGCCAAGCGAGAGCGTCAGTTCCGCTTCAGCACCGGCGTTTATGCCTCCACCGATGCTTTTGTCAAAAGCCTTGGCGTCTAGAATGGAAAGATGCGGGCCGAGGCTTGCGGAAAAGGTTCCGTTGAGGGACGGATTGAAGACAAAGGTGATTTCATCTTCCCTTGGGTCTGCTAATTTTCGGGATGCAAATGTGACTGCCACGCATACTTTGGGTTCTATGGCCACATTGGCGTCTGCAAGAAGGACAGTGGGACCTCCGGCTGCAGAGACTCCCACATCTGCCAGATAAGCATACCGGCAATATGCTCCATCACCCCTGACAATGTTGCCGAAAGGATCCCTGACAACACCGGCCGAAATTACGTTTCCAGACATCCAAAGCAGAAGCGCCAGCAAGAAAAATGGTTTCATACTACCTCCAGTGGAAATTTTCGATCCGGCAGGTTTCAATGTAGCCATTTCACCTGGCCAGGATCGTACGCCTACGAGTTAATTATCACCGGCAGAAACCCTGTTTCAAGCTTCAATCCGCTTCATCCAGCTTCATTTTGAAAGGCCTCCTGTAGACTCATCCCGGATCTCACTGCGCTCCACACGGACTGAGCTTCAGTTCCTGTCCAGGTCCGGCCCTGTATCTGATCGCCGTCCGGCTCAAAGTAATACACAGTCACCCTGCCGTCAGCGAACAGGCCGTAAAGAATCAGCGTACCGTCCCCGTCCTGCCTGCAGATGTATTCCCTGGTGAGCAGCTGAGGCACGAACTTCAGGAGCTTTTCCACCAGAGCAGGTATCTCACGCTTGAATTTGGCGATTTCTTGAGTATATTTGTGAGTCTTCCCGGGATCAGGTTGCAACTGGCCTCCTGCCAGGTTTCCCTCTTCGGCCAGATAGGATTTGGAGGTGATCAGGGATGTGCTCAGCCCGAGTTTGGCGATATCCACATTCAGGCTGCCCCCGACTTCTGTCTTGGACAGGCGGATCTCTTTCCACAGGTGATAAGGAACGCTTTCGGAAGACAGGCTTTTCATCATTTCCTGAGCTTTGCTGTACATACCCTTGATCGTATCCTTGAGAGTGTCCTCATTCAGCGTTCCAGCTCCGTCCTTCACTTTATTTGCAGTATCCACTATTTCCTTGAGATATTTCTCAGCAAGTTCCCTGCTGATGTCGAATGAATAGCTGCATTTTCCGCCCACTGCCTTGTCCAGTTCGGCGCATTCAGCGCAACTCCCGGCTTCCTCCTTGAGCTGCTTCACGAAATCGTTGTCTCCACCGTTTGTAAACTCGAAGCCATTGGCAAAATAAAGGCTCATCCCGTTGAAGCTCTTGTCTGCCTTGAACTTCAGACCGAGGTGCAGCTCATATGAGACTGAATCGGAGTTCACGTTGGGCATGAGCTTGAGGTCTCTTCCCATCACCAGCTTGGACAGTTCGGTGGCCTTGAAACTGCCGGAAACCGAGCTTTTAAAAATCACTACGAACTTGTCATCGCTGTCAGCATTGAGCCTGCCTTCCACACCGTAACCCATGGTGGCAGAGGCTCCGATGTCAGCCGAGACTCCAGCCACATCCTTCAGGCCAAGGAAGCCTCCGATTCCGGCTTCTATTTTCAGGCTGGAAAATATGGAAAGTCCGGCGGATGTCATGTGGTCTTTGGCATTACCGCGGCTGAAGTCGCAGAAATCATTGGCACAGGTCGCGCCCTTCTCTTCCAGCTTGAGTTCGCCGGGAGCATAAACGAACACCGAATGCATTCCCAGCTTGATCGCGGCTTCCGCTCCGGCACTGGCACTGGCAGAGGCTCCGATGGTCGTGTCAAAGGCTTTCGCATCCAGAATCTGCAGTTTCGGTCCTACGCTGGCGGCAAAGGTGCCGGAGATTTCCGGACTGATGGTGAAGGTGATTTCATCTTTCCCAGGATCGTCCACGCTGCCTGAAGCGAAGATCACTCCCACGCAATACTTGGGAGCAACAGCCACAGTGACATCGGCGAGCAGCACTGTGGCGCCGATTCCCAGGGATCCGCCGAGAGTGCCGAGATAGCTGTACTTGCAGTGCGGGCCTTCCCTGCCTGTGATGTTGCCGAAAGCATCCCGCTCTACACCTGCGATGACCGTATTTTCTGCCAGGATAAAAATGATGAGTAAAGAAAACAAATACTTCATACTTCCCCCCGTTGATTCTTTAAGTAAATTATTACCCGGCTGAACCAGGTTTCAAGCTTCATTCGGCTTCAATCCGCTTCAAATGGCTTCTTTGTCAAGGAATTGAGATTCATGTGTAAAATATTTCAGCTTGCAGCAGATTGCCTCAGATTGCTACTGGATTGCTCGGTGACTATGGAAAATAATATAGCAGTAAGGACGCAGAAGGAGGACTGTATGGAAAAGCTGCTGATCATGCTGATGGGACTTACTGCTGTGGCATTATTGCGGGCAAGCGAAATAATGAGGTTTATCTATCATGCAATAGTGATCTTTCAGAAAATCGTGCCTGTCTGATTCGAGAATCTGCCGAAGCTGAATGAAGCAATTTGAAACTTCCCTTTCCACTTGTTCAGGCAGTTTTCCTGAATCTGAGTTTCAGGGGAAGCTTCTCCCCCGAGTGAAAGAAGCGGCTGAAAACCAGAATTTTGGAGTTTTCCAGCTTGACTGTCTCGTCAGGTTCGAGAGAGATAGTATCGACTTTCAGGGAATCAGGGACTGAGATTAAAAATATCTGTTCCCTGGATATATTGAATGGATAATCAGGAATCGAAAATTCCAGTCCGTTTCCGTTTTCTGTCAGCTTAATGGGTTCGTATTCAGCTGAAAGGAAAAGTGCTTCCCCGTTTTTCACAGGCTCAGACAGCTTGACTGCGGCAAGATAATTTCCAAAAGCAGTCGGGCATTTTTTAATTTTTGCTTCCTGAATCCTGCCACTCCCGTCTGAAAAAGGCGTGGACGGAATTTCAGCCAGGTGAACCCACACCTCTTCAACCCTTCGGGTACGGAAAACAATCTCGGACCAGGTTTTAAAAATGCTGCAACTGCCGCTTCCGGACATTTCGTAGCAGGACACGGTTCCAATGAAACTGCCTGCACCATAGCATCGGAAATCCAGACCCTGAAGGCAGCTTCTACGGATGAACTTTTTTATCAATTCTGTGAATTCAGGCCGGAAATTTCCCGGGTTCAGGCCTGAAAGGTCACAACTCACGATCCGCGTTTCGATTTCAGCCAGAGACAGGAAATTCCGCTCAAATCCAATATTTCTGCAAATCTGGAGAGTTTGAGCAGCCTTATCCGGGTTACCGAAGGATTCATGCATGCGGTAAAGCAGGTAGTACAGCCGTGACTTTTCAAAATCAGATCTTGTGCTCCCGATGGCCTGCCTCAATCTGTTGCAGGCTGCCTCCGGATGATTTCTAGCAGCTTCCACTCTGGCCATCATCGACAATGCCCAGTCCAAGGAAGGGTCATCTTCCAGAACATTTGCCAGCTTTTTCCCAGCTTCCTCAAATCTTCCCGTAAGGATCAACTGCTCCAAAGTAACCAGGTTCAGCTCTATCAGATCCGGGTACTTCTCCGCCCTGCTTTCCATTATTTTCAATGCTTTTTCCGTTTTTCCCATTCCCGCATAAATCTCAGACATTTCAAAGTAAATCCTGTTGTATTCAGGATTTACTGCCAGGATCTGTTCAAGGCAGGTGAGTGCTCTGTCGAAATCGGTATCATAATACGAAGCCAGGTAGTCCATGTATAAAATCACTTCATCTGCTGGGTAGACTTTCAGATAACAGCGGTAAAGTTCTGATGTGCTTTTTTCTCCATGCTTGATGGTCTTTTCGAGGATCTCCAGCTTAAGCAGATCCGATTCCGTCAGGGAACCCTCTGCTGCCCTGGCCGCTGGCAGCCGCTCCTCCAATGATCTCAGTTCGAATGATGACGAGTAAGCATTGTATAGCAGCAATAAGGCGTCAATGCAGGTGGGATGCAGTTCCAGAGCCTGCATCAATTTATCGACCGCATCAACAAATTTCATCTTCACGAAAAAATCGTTCCTGGCTTCTTCATACAAAGCCCTGGCAGCGGAAATGTTTCCGTCATGACCGATAGCGGCAATTGAGATTTCACCACCGGATTTCAGGGAAAGCATTTTCTTCCTGACTTCCTGCTTTGCGGACAGTTGCAGAAAAAAATCTCTCACACCCTGGAAAATAGGGAAAGCACGACCGCTCCGCCTGATCTCGTCGGCTAGCTCAGCAGCGGACTGAAAACGATCTGTTTCCTTAGTCCGCAGACATTTCAGGATTATGCTGTTAGGCCTGGAAGTGATCGCAGGATTCAATTCATGCGGCTCAGGAAATCTCCCCTCTGTGATTCCTGCCACAATCGCCGGGATATCTTCTTCCTCCACAGGTCTTCTCAGCGTGGCCAGTTCATAATAAGTGGCACCCAGGCTGTATATATCGGTGAGAGGGGTGATTCTGGCTTTCTTTCCCTGAAATTGCTCGGGTGACATGTAATTAATTGTGCCTATCATCTGTTCGGTGCGGGTTAGATCTAAGGAATCGCCGGTTTTGGCCAGCCCGAAATCCACGAGTTTCACCTCACCGTCGGTGCAGATCAGGATGTTGGCAGGTTTGATGTCACGATGCACAATCCCCAGCCTGTGCACTTCGCTGAGAGTGTCGGCGATTTCAGCGATCAGGGAATTGACCCGTCCAAGATATTCGGGATCTGAAAGCGGGGGCCTCAGCGGATCGCGCAGGAAATACGGGAGTTCAGGGTCTGATTCCTTGAGATAGCCCATTTCCAGCAGTTCATCGAGCTTGTATTTATCGCCAGAGACCATCCTGGCTTTCTTTATAAAACTCTCCAGCGAATTCCCTTCCACATATTCCATCACGAAATAAGGGAAGCCCTGATGCTCTCCGAATGAGTAAATCTGCACAACACCGTGATGGCGGCACTGAGCGAGCAGCCTGGCTTCGCGCAGGAAACGCTCCCCTGCGGTCTTTCCAGACAGTGGATTCATGATCTTGATGGCGACCGGACGGTCCAGCGCCTGGTCAAAGCCCTTGTAAACTACGCCCATGCCGCCCTCGCCTACCTGCTCGATGACAGTGCAGCCGGAAATCAGGGTGCCTTTTTCCAGAAAAACCGGATTCATAGACACAGGCTATCATCATTTTCAGCACCCTGTCAAAGCATCTGTTGCACAATGCAGCAGATTGAAATTGTATAGTTCCGGCTCTATCAGCACCACTACCAAAGCTGTCATTGACTGGGCCATTTTCGAATTTGGTCATTGATGAATTTGAGCGCATCATCATTGTAACAGAAAGGCTTTTCATTCCCATCCCGGGAAAACAGTGCAGGATCAAGCCATTCCCTTCCGATCATGATCCCGAAGTACCTGTTCGTCTGCATCAAGGGGTCAACAGCGTTGAACTCATTACGATCTTTTTTTCCCGATGAAGCATGTTGAAGCAAGTTGAAACTTCCCGATCCCGTTGCTCCAGGTAATAATTTGCATATGGAGAATAACGATAAAAAATATGCAAGGGGGGAGTATGAAAAAACTCATCAGAACCGTGACCGCATCCTGGCTCATCAAAGTTTTCATCGTGTCGTCGCTCATTGCTCAGTTTGGAAGCACCTCTTTTGCCTGCGGACTGTGTTCGGGCAAGCAGGAGAACTTGAAGCCCCAGTATTACATGGAGTTGGAAAAGATTCATGAGCATGCCGTGAAAAACACACGCGAAGCAAACGTGTGGACCGTCTATACAGCCATCTTCCGCACTCTGGACTTCACCTTCCAGTCGCCTGGTTCAGGTGGACAGACGCATGTGAACATCAGCTTCAGCGATTCCGAGATGGCCATGATCCGCCAGGCTCTGGAAAGTTACAAGGAACTGGTATTTTCATACAGCGGCGGGATGATGAAGATCAACATGAAAATAGAAATCATCGAGGAACCGCTGAAGAGCATGTCACCTGTAAAAGATAAATACTGGCTGAGCCCTGAAGATGCGAAAAATATGATCACAGGTCATTATGCGCCAGGACACACAGATAACATTCTGGCTTATGTCAAAACCAATGACGGCCAGGGGCAGGAAGTGCCAACTTTCCTCTGGGGAGGCGCTTTAGGTGGTGATTATGGCCTTGATGGAGCGGGCTGGATCAGCATTCAGGACGGAGGCGGCATTCCGACCAACGGAGAGCTGGAACTGCATGAATGGCTGCATGTAGTGGACTGGGCCTTATACCACAGGACGAACTTTCCGGATGAACTCGTCTGCAGCCCTGACGACGGCCGCTATGAAGGCCAAGACGGCGGCGATCCCTGCTACAGGCGCAAACCGAGTGAACCGAACTGGCTGGGTTTTTACTACCACATCATGAGCGGGCATATCACCCCCGAGATGTGGCGGGTGGCCCGCTGCAGGCCGTGATTTTGGAAAAAAGGCAGAGGTGTTTATATGAAGATTAATTTTATCGCTAGGAGCACAATCTTGAAACGATAACCTTCAAGTCTTTCACTATCTGTGAAGCAGATTGAAGCAGGATGAAACTTCCATTTCCAATCATTTAAGAAAAGAATTGATTTAAGATCAAAACAAGGGGGGAAATATGGAAAAGAACATCAACTCAATGAATGAAATGATCAATGCAAAAGTGGAAAAGGAAATCGCTTAAGTGTGGAAAAATTTGATGGTTGAAGGAGGAAAGTATGCTGAAATTCATGAAAACTATAATCTGGTCTTCGCCGATCTGCGTTTCAATCGTGATTGCGGTCATTTTTCTTCAGGAGACTGCAGTTTACGCCGGAACTTCGGAGTGCGAGACGATAGTGATTGCCTATGGCGCTAACCGACAAATCAGCAACGATATTTGCAAGATCAATCCTGATGGAAGCGGGAAAGTCAATCTCACAAACACGCCAGATGAAGATGAAGAAGAGCCTGTGATCTCACCTGACGGGAGCAGAATCGCTTTTACCTCGTCATCGTATTCATCGGATGGCAGGAAAACATCACTCTGCATCATGAACAGCGATGGGTCTGACCGGAAAACTTTGACCAGCGAAACTGACGCGACCGGTTTCACAGACTATGAAGGCGCGGATTTTTCCGCAGACGGAACAAGCCTCGCCTTTTCATCGCACGGAAAAGAATGCGGAGTAAGTATGGTCTGGACGATCAAAACGGATGGAACAGGTATTGTTAAAGCTTTTGATACAGTATTTTCAATGGGGCAACTTTGCTATTCCGGGAACGATAAAATTATTTATGCCAAAAGCCTCAGTGCTGAACCTGCACCTGAACTGAGAGTGGGCATTTTTATTCGGAGAATAACAGGCAGTGAATCTACCCTGACTGACTCGACCGCTGCAGGGGAGAGTGTGGAGACCATGCTCACCGGCGGCACAGACCTTTCCACAATATACTCCAGTCCATGTCTCTCCCCAGACGGGAAAATTGTAGCCTTTGTTATGAGAAGTAACAAGGATTTCAAGTGTTCAATCGGCCTGATCGGCATTAACGGCGGAAGTTGCGAAGTGCTGGAGCTCCCGAAGCCAATTGCGGATGCAATCGATTCCAGCCAGTCTTCAGCGAACAAATCTATGATCTCCGACCTGATAGCCAGAAGCACCCTATGGGATCTGTGCTTATCCCCTGACGGTCAAAAACTGGCTTTTAACCGGGACGGAAAATTGTGTGTTTTAGAGCTTGCTAATCCCTCTAACAGCAAAATGATTTTAGATAAAATAGGCATAGGATTTGACTGGTGGACAATCAAAAATTAGTCCTGTCAGTAAATCTCAAGCACGTTTCTGAAGCTTCTACAGGAGATAGTATGAATTATTTAAACCATGTTGTCCTCATGCTCGCCGTATTAACAGCCTGCTGTGTTCAAGCGGATGTTTCCGCTGCCGGGCAGAATGCTGCAGACATTCGCTGGAAATTTCCGGATCTTACGGAACAGAAAGATCTTATGGAAGAGCGCCGTTTTGATTTACTCGATCAGGGCCGCACAGAAGAAGCCAGAATTCTTCTGGATAATTACTACTCCTTATCTGCACAGGCCTATCTTTCCTCCTGGCCGGTCCTGCAGGAAACATGCAGGATCAGCAATCAGAAAGGAGAGCCGCAGGCTGTATCATTTCTGGAAAAGAAACCTGTTTCAGAGGTTACACGCGAAATTGAAGACTTGAAGCTCGCCTCCGACTGGCTGAGCAAAAGAAAGTCACCTGTCACGCTGAAATCAGAAGTCACCCTGTTTTCCTTTCTGATGCTGCTGCATGATAATCCGGCTCTTCTGACTTTCTATGACTGCGTTTTGAAAGACGACCTGGCCGCAGCGTCGGATAAAGCCCGGAAACTGGGCAGCGTTGAAATTGACGCAGCCGTCCTTGCGCGGATGTGCAAGTCAGCTGTGAAAAAGGACAATCCGGACATGCTCGGTTTGATCAGGAGCGTCGTTCCGCTGAAGGCCTTTGCTGAAGCGGCTCAGAAATTGGTTTCCCTGGCAGCATACGACAATAAAACCGGAACTGTAAAATACCTGCTCAAGCTCCCGGAATTCCCTTCCACGATTTTCTCTCTGAGCAGGGACAGGGATCTTTACATTC
>JAQTZZ010000083.1 GCA_028687545.1 Candidatus Wallbacteria bacterium | reverse complement strand
ACCCAAACTGAGTTTAAGGATCTGGGGGTCAGGCAGGCCCTGGCCATGGCAATTGACAGGGAGCAGCTTGTCAGGGAAGTAGATCACGGATTCGGATCAGTCCATGCAGGTCCCTTTTCCAAAACCAGCTGGGCCTATGATGCAACAGTGAAGCCACTGCCCTATGATCCGGCCGGAGCTAAAAGGCTTCTGCTGGAAGCAGGCTGGCCTGAAACCCGGGAAATAGTATTTTCTTATGCAGTTTCTGTCACAAACTTACTGACTGCGGCTCTGGTGAAAAAATGCTGGGAGGAGATCGGCCTGAAGGTAAAAAACGAATCTTTACCCCTGACTGATTTACTGTACAAAATGCAGAAACGCGATTTTGATGCAGGACTCATGTATTGGGATGGACTTCAGGATCCGGATGATTACTCTCTGATCTGGGAATCTAAAAATATCCCTGAATCAGACGTGCGGGGATCTAATTTTTCTTCCTATCAGAATTCAGAAGTGGACAGACTGTTCGAAGAGGGCAGAGTAACCATAGATCTGAGTAAAAGACAGAAAATTTACCGCAGGATACACAGGTTAATTTGTGAAGATCAGCCTGTCACATTTCTGGAAAGTTACGAGGATATCTGGGTTGTGCATAAGCGTTTCCACAATATCGAACCCGGCCGCTGGGTTTTCACTAATGTGGAAAAATGGTATGTTCCCTCAGGCATGCAGCGGTACCTGAAGTGAATTTTTGTCCGCACACATAGTTGTCACCCTTTTAAATACCTTGAAAACTGAAGCTGGTTGAAGCGGAATGAAACTGGATAGTGTTTTCGCACCATGCATAATTAAATTATCAAAGTATGGACGCGTGCGGAGTAAGCATTAAATTCAGAAAAGAAGTATCAAGGAGGAAAGTATGAAGAAAAAAACGATGAAACTTGCATGGATGACTGGGGTATTTTTGGTACTGGCCTGGACTGCCAGCGTATGGGCTGCAGACACAGGAGAAGTTATCGGGCAGTATCGCGGACTGGTGATTGTGACTGTGAAACCTGTGGCTGGAGCAACGACAAGCACTCATGAGGCAGTCACAGTAAAGGAATACACTGAGAAGTCATACTCGGACAGCAGCGAAGCCATGGCTGCAGCCGAGAAAATGGAAACAGAGGCCAAGGAAAATGCAATTAAAAACGCAGAGTCTGTCTGGCCGGACGTGCCGGAAGACAAGCTGGATCTGAAAGTGGAATTCCGCGTCGAGGACGGAACCAATGGCGACGATACCAGTGAGTGCAGATTTTTCGGGGTCATCGCAGTGACAGCCAAGCCCTCAGGCACTGACCTTGAAGAATCGTATGACAGAAGTTCAGAGGTAAGTTTCAAGATTACCTATTACACTGTCACAACCTTCAAGACTTCTACAGAAGCTAAAGCTATGGCTGAAGAGATGAAAAACATGGCGATTGATAATGTAAGAAATATCCTCAAAATGGTCTGGCCCGAGGTGACAGGAGATAACCTGCAGATAACGGCCGAATGTTCAGCTGTGGCTGTAGAAAACATCGCGCCTGAAGGTATCTTCGCAGCGATAGATATGAGATCCAATGATTCAAACCTGGAATCCGGCCTTTCCAACCGCCTCTGGGAAGGAGAATCTCTCAAAAACTAACAGCATAACTTAATACTCTCCTCATTTGCCCCGGGTAACCCAACCCGGGGCTTTTTAAAACCAGTAAAGTAACAGAGCCTGCTGGCTGCAGAATAAGTAAAATGTGGCGGAATTAAGAGCTTGACACTTCCAGTCACTACTTGCTGGGAATAATGGATGGAAAAATGGAAAAACTTTAATCAGGGAGACATATTCGGAAATGATAAAATTGATTTTCACCCTAACTTTACTTTCAGCATTTTCTTTGCAGGCGGAAACCTTTTACATCTGCCATATCAACGATTTTCACGGATATCTATACAAAGACGAAGGCTGCCAGATAGCCAGGATCGAAACCCTGTACAAAAGTATCAGTCTGCGCCATAATCCATGCCTGTTATTCGACACCGGTGACTTTCTTTCAGGTTCTGTTTACGCGAATTTCTTCCAGGGCGAGTCGGTAGCCAGGATTTATGCATCGATGCCCTTCACTTTCCTCACTTTCGGCAACCATGAGTTCGATTATCCTTCTCCCGGATTGCAGGAATTGAACGCAAAGTACAGTCTCCCCTTTCTTTCCAGCAATGTGGTGTCCAGAGGAGGTGTGTCCTTTACCAGGTCCATTGTAATGACAATCGGCACAAAAAAAATCGGCATCATGGCTCTGACTACAGAAAGCACGGCATCCATATCCAATCTCAAGGCTGTCTGCGATTTTCAATTCCTGGCCACTCTCAAAGAAACTTCTACAATTCTCAAGGAATTCAAAAAAAAGAAGGCAGACTTCATTATTGTCATTTCTCATCTCGGGTTTGACAAGGACCAGGAATTAGCCATGAGATTTCCCCAGCTTGACCTGATCATCGGAGGCCATTCCCACACAGTGCTGGAAAAACCGTTCAGGATCGGAAAAACTGCGATTGTCCAGGCCGGGGCTCAGGGCAGATATTTCGGATTTCTGCGGATCAGAATCGAAGACTGCAAATCCATCAATGGCGGATTGATTGAAGTCAAACCATATCTTACGGAAGATCCCTTTATCAAATCGATCGCTGAAGAATACAGGGCCAGGCTGAAGGAATCACTCGGCCAGCCGATCGCCGCGCTCGACGAACCGCTTCCGATCAAAGGCAACGGTTCTGGTGAAGCCAAAATCGGCAACCTGCTCTCTGATGCCCTCAGAAAGGAAACCGGCGCTGACATAGCGCTGATCAATGCCGGAGGGGTCCGGAAAGGCCTGCCTCAGGGTAAAATCACCGGAGAGGATCTTTACAACACACTTCCCTTCAATAACAATGTTGTCTTCTATCTTCTGGACAAAAAAGCAATCCTTGAAATGATCAGACAGGGATTGTCAGGTGCGACAGAGGATTCCCTTCAGAGCAGATTCGACGTCATTTCCGGTATTTCTTACAGGGCAGTGCTGAAAAATGGAGAAATCACTGATCTGGAAATCATGAAAGACGGTAAAACGCTGAACGATAAGCAGCAATATCTGGTGGCTGTTCCTGACTACCTCGCAGGCGGCGGCGACGGATTCACTGTTTTCAAAAACAGGAAGCAGCTTGAAAACCCATTGGCAGGCACAGGCATCAGGGAATTGATACTCTCCTATTTTAAGAAAAACCCACATCCTACTCCTGCTCTGGAAAACAGGTTTGAAATCAGATTTGAACCTCTGCAGCCTTAAACAGTTCTGAAGCGCAAGGTGGAAGATATCAGCGGCTGGTGGGGATTCTATGCCCGCTTCGGCGATGAGTCAGGCAGACCTGTAAAGGATGTCAAGTGGATTACGAAATGAAGCAGGCGGAACCTTTTCCAGAGAATTCTATGGAAAGGTGAAAATCCTGTATACCAGGTCGTTGACTGCAGGATGAAGTGGTTTATTCAAAAGATCCGATGCTTTGACAATGCTGCAAATTTACTGATATCTTGATTTTATGAGTACTTCTTCATCCCTTGAGATCGGGACCATTCTTTCAGGCTGCCGAGTGCTCGAAAAAATCAGCGAAGGCGGCATGGGGGCTGTCTATAAAGCCCAGGACCTGGCACTGAACAGAGTAGTAGCCATCAAGGTGATAAAATACATACCGTCAATGGCTGTCATAGAGCGGGCTCTCAAAGAAGCCAAAGAAAGATTTCTGCGTGAAGCCAGGCTGCTTGCTCAATGCCGCCACCCTGGAATAGTACAGATCCATGCTATGGGGGAGCATGAAGGATTCCCCTATTTTGTAATGGAGTATCTGGACGGAAATTCACTGGAAAGCTTCCTGCACAAGGCGAGATCCATTTCCGAAGGGAAACTTCCTGAACAAATTTCAGGAATAAATGCACCAGGGAAAAACGAACAGATACTTCCTTATTTTCTCCGTACTCCGACGTCTTCTCCCCTGCAGGATCCGGAGTATCTGCCAAAAGTCAATTCCCTGATTGCCGATATCGCAGAAACGCTTACTGCAGTCCACCGTTTAGGCATCGTCCACCGGGACATCAAGCCGGCCAATATTTTGATCTGCAATGACGGGGCCGTGAAACTGGTGGATTTCGGCCTGGCCAAAGGTGAGGATTCAATTGAACTCACACGTACTGAGCAGGTAGTGGGAACTTATAAATATATGGCACCAGAACAGTTCATGGGCAAAAAGGGCGAACTTACAGCCCAGACCGACATTTACAGTCTGGGCGTGACATATTACGAGCTTGTAACACTTAGAAGACCTGTGGAAGAGGACAGCGTAGGAGCCATTGCCAGAGCCATCCTGCAGGGGGATTTTCCAGAACCGATCATACTCAACCCTGACCTGCCTGTCCAGATCAACCGTGTGATCATGAAATGCCTTCAAAAGGAGTCTGAAGACAGGTTTTCCTCAGCTGAGCAACTGGCTGATGCAATCAGGATGATGGACAGGATCGAGGGGTTGGGCCGGAACCAGGAGCATATCCGGGAAAGCGGTTCTATCAGGCCTATTCAAGCGCCACACACCGCTCCAATCGATCAATTTAAAATCCGTCTGAAAGTATTTTTCATAGTGCTGCTCACGATCGCCGCAATTGCAGGGTGGCACCATTATTCTTCAGTAGAGCCGAACGGAAAACTATCTAGGTTGTCGCTAGGTCCACCTGCTCCTTCTCAGATCGCCAAAGCTGAACAGCTGGAAGATAAAAAGGAATGGGCAGCCGGCCGTGAAGCATGGGAGCGGGTGATAGACACCTGCAAGGCCAGCCCGGAACAACGCGATGAAGCTGTCCGCCATTTGAAAACTTTGAACTCTCTCGTGCCTCCCAATCAGGACCAGTCCAGGGCCAGTGTCTGGAGAATCACTGCAGCGATTTTCCGCAATCTGGATTTCAAACTCACACCAAAAGGGTCGGGGGAAATACAAGTCAGCGCCACTTACAGCACTGAAGAGATTGAGTCCATCGAACATGGCTTGCAAAGCTTTTCCAGTCACGTCTTTGAGCTCAGCAGAGGGATGGTACGGATCGAAATTACTGTGGAAGTGATCGACGAACCTGTGTTAAGCCTCGCTCAGTCTTACGGGAATTACTTTCTGACTCCTGAAGATGTGAAAAATAATCTCGCCAGCCATTTAAAGCCCAATCAGGCAGACACGATCTTTGGTTATGTTAAAACCGGAGACAGCGGCCACAGAGTCTCCCAGATATTTAACGGAGGAGCCTGCTATCCTGAAAAGGGATTTTCCTGTCTGATGAATTCAGGAAAAATCAAGCAGGAAGGAGAACTGGAATTGTATGTCTGGCTAGACCAGGTAGACTGGACCTTCGCCAATCTTCTGCATTACCCGGATGATCTCGTCCCCAGCCCGGGCAGCGGGACAATCGAAGGCCAGGAGGGTGGCGATCCCCATTATCGGCGGCCGCGGAACGAGACAAGCTGGCTCGATTTTTATCGTCACATCATGTCAGAGCATATCACTTCCAGAATGTGGACTGAATTCTGCAGCAGGCCCTGGCAAGATCTCGAATTCAACCGGGACTGGCTGATACTCGGCCCAATCCCTTATAGCGGCGATACGATAGAAGAGGCTTTTTCACAGACGGACTGGGATCCAGGTAAAACTCCTGATGAAGGAGCAAATTATAAAAATCTGGTCTGGAAACGCATCAGGTCTGAACAGAGTTTCGTGAACCTTTTTTCCGGCTGCGGAAAAGTGAATCACGCTACAGCCTGCGCATTTTCCCGTGTAGAAGCTACCCAGGAATGCGATTCCACTCTCTGGATCGGATATGACGACTCGATCATCATCTATCTGAACGGGCACGAAATTTACAGCTACTTCGGCCCGCACGCGGCAGGCCCCGATGACGCAGGAGTGAAGCTGCATCTGGAAAAGGGCATGAATAATCTCCTGCTCAAAGTAGCTGATATCGATGGATCATGGGGATTCTTCGCCCGCTTCGGCGACGAACTGGGCAGGCCTGTGACCGGAATCAAGTGGATTACGAAATACTGATTTTCTGCCTGAAATCAGGCTTAAAAAACAATCCCCATCGCAAATAATTTTCCGAACGAGTTGATTCTGATCAGTTCATGTTCATCACTGTCGGCACAACACCAACCCTTGATTTGCCGTATTCTATGTACATGAATCCGCCTTCGCCCCACTGGGTACCGCTGGAATTCTTGAGAATCCAGCAGCCGACCTGCCCCATCGACTCGTCCCAGCCCACGAGTATCACGGCATGGTTGGGATCTCCTGTGGCGTCATGGTTGTAAACTCCCCCGCTGTAATACATGAAATTCCCGTCAATGGTCATGCCGCAGCAGATAGGTCCGTAATCCATGATCGCCTGCTTGATCAAATCCGTATCTGCAGGATTGCTCTGATCCGTGGCAAGCATTTTCCAGCCTGTGATTTTATAAGGCCTGGACAGGTCGTCCGTGCAGTTTCCATCTGTCCCGATGTAAGGGCAGTCCTTTTCCAGAGGGAGACCTTTGTCCTGCAGACACTGAGCTGCATCCAGAAATCCTCCGGTCTGGCTGTTGTAGCCGTTCTGATTGCAGTTGATCAGATCCTGCTCTGACAGGTTAAGTTCAGGGTTTCCCTTCATCATCACCTGAGATTCCAGCCCGCCGGTCAAAGAGAATGCCCAGCAGTACATAGTCTCACCCTGATTTTTAGGAGTGCTGACCGCCTTCATTTCCCGCCAGTCCAGTTTCGCAGGCAGGTTTTTCGATACTTTCAAGTTGAGGATAGAGGCATTTTCGGAAATCGACTTTGGAAAAACCAGTCCGCAGATGCTCTCATAAATAATTCCGGCAGGTGCAGCTTCAAGCGACATCCTGTAAGTCGCCCCTTCCTGTTCGGCAGTCCTGACAGCCTGATTGAAACGGATCAGCCGGTTTTCGCTGATCCCTTCAAGATCCATAGGCCATGCATTCGTTGCGACCAGAAAAACAAATACTGAAATCCAAGCTTTCTCCATAATTCCCTCCTGTGTCTTTCTTCTCTTTTCATTATCCTTCGAAACGCAGGGGTTTGAAGTTTCATTCAGCTGCATTCCGCTTCAGTCTGTGATTTTGAATTCATCAACAACAAATATAAAGAAGCAGGATGAAGCAGGTTGAAACTTCAGATTCGCATCGTTTCAATCAATAATTAATTTACAAGCATTAGTGCGGAGTATCCAGTTGCCGTATCTGAGTATCTTCAGTTTAAGGGGGAGTATATGAGTAAAAAAGGAATCGCACTGCCTCTCGTTCTGGTACTGCTGCTGGTTCTGTCCATGCTGGGAATCTACCTGAACAAATCGGCACAGCATGAGCTCAGTTTCACATTCAGGAGCGCGGACCATCTGCGGGCCGGCTACATCGCAGACGCCGCGATCCAGGCTGCGCTGGCACAGATCGAAGAGAACATGAACAGGGACGGATTGATCCGCGAAGCAATGGTCAGAGACGAAGCTACGGTTAAGCTGCTGACATTCAACGATCTGAAAGAGCCTTACAAATCAGCATTGTCGGGGCTCGTCGATGACATGAATAATAATGACAGCGGAAAAAACCTGATCGACACCTGCTGTTTCGAGATCAAAATCGAGGCTGCTGTCTCGGAAAGCCTGAAACTGCATAAGGATCTGTCTGATAAATTCGGCGATCGCACCAAGCGGCTGACCATCAATGCCAGGGTGACATTCAAGGGGACAGGCAGTAAGCTGAAGCTGAACCCATTCGTCAAGGACGTCACCCAGTGCTTTGGCGTTAAAATATCAGATGTCCGCCCGGTCGGAAACAGATATGTGATGATGGTGGCGGGAATCAATGACTCCAAAAAGGATTTCAATACAGGCGACCATTTCTTCGTCAGCAACAAGCCGAACATCGGTGACCCGAGCGAAGGCATTTCGATTGGAGGCAAAGAAGCGCTCGTCAATCTCTTCCCTCTTTATTCTGGCCATGAGGACTGGGCCGACGGCATCAAACAAAAGACCAGCGATCTGCTTTCCGACAAGTCCAAAACCAATTCCCCAGCATCGCTGATCCCCGGGTGGGACGAATCCATGGATCAGGCATTCAAGCCTGAAGATACCGACAATTTCGTTGCTGACAACGAACCATGGGAAGCGAAAAACATTCTCTCGCTGGCCGGAAACGGAGCCTCACAAGAAAAAAATCATGCCGCTGAACTTATTTCCCTGACCGGAGCCGAAGAGTCGAAGGGTGCCCCATCCTGCCGCAAGGGCGGAGGCCAGGTGCATGAAAAAAGCCAGGAAAAAATCCTTCTCAATGCCTGCGAACCTGGAGAAACCAAAGGCGGACACAAAGTGGAAGAACATTCCGAACCGATCATGTCCGGCTCAAACGGTTCACATCCTGCAAGCGGAAACTGCGGGGATGAAATCACTTTCGCCTCCTTCCAGCATCCTCTGAAAAAAGTGAATAACGGCCCATTCTTCAATTCCGGCCTGGATACAGGCAGGACCCATCTGTTTTATGAAAACTGCTCAGTCCCCTGCAGGATATTCGGAGACGTTAAAAAGGTCTGGCGGGTATATAAGTATGAATCCGAGGCGGTCAATGACACTAATTTCCAGATCAAAGTTGAGGAAGGCCCGGTCTGCCAGAAAGACCCCTTCGGCAGATGGGCTGTTCTCTGTTACCATCACAATGGCTATCAGCACAAACCGGAAACTGCCTGGGATGCCAATGACAAGGCTCACATCAAGACCGCTAAAGAAGAACTCAAGGGCCAGTATCAAGTCAAAGTGGATAATGGCTGGAGCCCATACGACAAAAAACCGGTTGAAATCAGTATTGATCTCAATCTCAAATCAGGCACGAATCTCTCTGGCTGCGGCGAGATGGTTAATAATAAATTCCTGGCCGGAGCCACTCGCAGAGTTGAAAAACTGGGTCCGGATACCACGCTGCTGGATTCCAGAGGACGGTTTTACCCGGAAGGAGTCGTGGATGTCGCAGACTGCGGTGAACTGAAAGTGGAAGTCAACAGCCCGGGGATGATTCTTACTGGTAAGGCATTCAGGCTCTCATCTTCAAAATATCATGAAAGTCCCCACAAGAATAAATATTTCAAGGTTCAGACTGCTCTGGGGATAATCTGCAATGATGTTGTCACCATCAGTAGCAGCCAGAACAGGGCGGGCATCTGCTGCAGGGCAGTGGACAGTTCAGGGGACATCCAGCTCCATGGCAACCTTGTTGTGGAAAAGATCGTCTGCGGCGCTGAAAAGAAAATCCAGGGCCGTCTGTTCTATGACGGCATCCTGCGCGCAGATGATTATGCCGCGGATGACGTAGGGGATGAGAATGAAAAAGCCTGCTTCGTGGTTTCCATCAGCCCGATCCCGCAGGAATACTTCGAGGCTGCTTCGCTGAAATAAGAAAGAACTGTCGAGCTATCGGCCATAAAAAACAACCACGGATTTCAGTCCGTGGTTGTTCTGTATCTATGGCTGTTTCAGATTCATTCTGCAGATCCGGCGCAGGACTTCACAGCTCTCCATATCGTCTGCGCGGCAGATCCGGTCCAGGACATGCTCTGCACAGGGTTGCTGCCTGTCTCGATGTAATACAGCTTCACACTGCCGTCCCGGCACAGGCCGTATAACATGAGCGTGCCGTCTGCTTCCTGCCTGCATACGCACTCCTTGAAGGGGTTGGCGAGCTGGATCAGGAAATTTTTCACTTTGTCCAGCAGGGTATTGAGATCGTGTTTGTATTTAGCCACTTCCTTAGTATATTTATATGTTTTTACGGGGTGCAGCTCCCCTCCCTGGCAAATGCCTTCCT
>JAQTZZ010000082.1 GCA_028687545.1 Candidatus Wallbacteria bacterium | reverse complement strand
CTCATACTGCTGCGCGCATTCGCCGTTGACTTCTCCCCAGAGCCTGGTCAGCTTTTCATCGCTGAGGTCAGGAGCCTGCGCGCCGGACGCTGCAGCGTCCACGCGTCCGAAGAAAGCGAAATACAGGTGTGCGTAAAGTGCCAGGGCCCTGTTGTAGATGTAACCGGACGGGCAGTCGGCATAGTCGTTGACCTGCGGGATCAGGAGCTTGACCATCACATAGGGGAAGCAGCCGTAATGCGAAACAAATGCCAGATTCCAGGTGGAATAGAGATCAGCCCATTTCTGTGGAAAGGCCATGTTGAGAAGTATGGCTTTCCCGTCCGCGGAAAATGCGGTAGGTCCCTCCTGGGTCTTGAAATTCGGTTTGGAATTGCCCGGCGGATACTTGGCCAGGATCCGGCCTGTGTTGGCGTTTCCGTAATGCCCGAGCTGCATGTCTACGGCGACCGCTTCCATGATGTTCAGAGGCAGAAGTCTTCTCATGAAATCCTGAGGAACCACTTCTGACTTGTGATATTTGATGAAACCATCGATGCCCATTTCCACTGATTCCAGCTTGGCCCAGTCGAACCAGCCCATGTTGCCGGTGATATGCTCGTCAGAGCCGTGCTTCTGCCAGATCTTCCTGCAGATTTCGAGCAGGCGCCAGTCATCCTTCATCGCTCCGGTAAGTCTGTCCAGAGCCAGGGCATAGGCGACCAGCCTGGGAAATTCCTGTTTCCCGATCTGGGAAACTTTCCCGGCCAGTCCGGAAAAATCTTCCTGCTGCGCCCGCGCGAAAAAAGCCGCCAGATAGACGTTTTTTTCCGCCAAATCGGCTGCCTGGTCGACAAAGCTCTTCACTTGTGACATAGTCAGATCCCTGGCAAGCAGCCTGTCAGAAATTGCCGCCAGTTCCGGTGCCACCCATTTGCAGTCCGCATCGATCAGGCGCAAGGTCTGAAAATGCTGCACCATCGTTGAGCGCACGCTCTTGACGTCTGTGGCGTCGAGACTCGTCTTGATCAGCTGAGCGATTTCCCCGGGAATGTTAGCTGCCGATACCAGCAAAGGAACAAGAAACACGACATAGATCAGGATTTTTTTCACGCTTTCCCCCATTTGATGTTTTTGACCTTCGGTCTGACTCTAAGGTAATTTTCCCGGAATTTTCAGAAGTTACAAGGAACAATCTGTTTCAATTCAAAAAGGGAATGTTTCAAAAATATGTACCGGGTCTATACATTTGACAATTCTCGTATAGCAAAACTTATATTCATTTGCCAGGCAACTATTACATGCTGCAAAAATTGATACATATTTGACTTCAGAGACAATAAAGTTAGATGGTTAAATTCAATCTAAAAAAGAATTGTCAAATGTATAGACCCGGTACATCTTATCTGCGTTTTATAAAATTGTTATCAGTCAGACTGGAAAACCACGCATAGGTTGACCTGATCATTGAATCTGTATGTCCCTGACTCGTCGGTCTGGCTGATGAATCTGTTCAGGTTGTCCTTATCCAGCAGAGTCCTCAGCCGCGATAGTGTCATCCTGAATGTGCTGCTGTCTTCGGAAGGGCTGTAGTCACGACCCCAGACAGACCTGAAAATTTCCTTTGTAGTAAGTGAAACTCCGGGCTGAGTGGCAAAAACCTGCAGCAGCGGCACAAGCGTCCTTTTTCCGAAAAATTCCAGTTCCCTGCCGTCGACCATCAGCACTTTTCCGCTGAAGTCAGCGAAAATCTCGAATTCACTGCGTTTCGAGAATATCTTTTCATAGATTAAGCGGTTGACGGATTTATTTCCCTGCAGATTAAAAACAGTGAATTTCCGGATGCAGTCCTGACTGGTATTCCGCTCAAACCAGTCCAGTGAATTGCTGATGTATCTGCCGAATTCCGGATCCATCTGCCGGATGATTTTATGATATTCTTCCAGGCTGAGTCTGCTTTGATTGTCGTTTCCGAGACATTTGAAACACAGATGTTCCATGAAAGCTGCAAAGGCCAGCGATTCTTTCTTGGCTGTCCTGACGGAAAATTCCCTGCATTCCCCTATCACAGACAGCGCTTCCTGAATCCTGCCGGTTACCAGCAGCAGCCCTGAATACCACAGACGTATTTCAGTCAGATAAAGAATATTCTGATGGCCGGCCAGGATTTGAAGAGACTTCTGGAAATCCGACTCAGCCTCATCCAAACAGCCCAGATGAATCTCCACCCAGGCGAGATGCCCGTATTGAATTGCAGCCTGCAGGCTGTTTTCACATCTGACGGCAAAAGACAGGCTTTTCCGGGCTTCATCGACTGCCTTGTCGAAATCGCCAAGCATCAGGTGCGCGTAACTCCTGAGATAGAAGCAGAGCGCCAGGTTTTCCAGGTCAGAGTGCTCTTCTGCAATTTTCAGATATTCTTCTGAAAGACTGATCGCCAGTTCGTTCTGATTTTTAAGCATCTGGAAATGTGCCAGATTGTGCAGACATGTGGTCAGGCGCTTCCAGTTCTTCAATTCCTTGTGAATTCCGGTTTCCAGCTCGGTGTATTCCAGGACTCTGGGCATATCAGCTCTGAAGTAATAAATTTTTGTCATCAGGAAGTAATAAGTGGCCCTGATCATTGGAGAATACTGATCCAATCCCAGGTTCAGCTCACTGGTACATTCCAGGGCTTCATCAATCCTTCCAAGAAACACTAAGCTGTGAGCCTTGCGACAGATGAGGGAAGCTGCAGCTTCCCTGCCGTAATCATGCACAGGAAGCCTGTTGATCGTATTCAGGACATCTTCATGCCTGTCAAGGCTGAACAGAAGCAGCGATTCAGCTTCAGCAGCAAGAGGTTCAGACAGACACTCGATCAGATTCCCGGCATCGGCAAATTTCTTCCTGCGGATCAGAATCGATGTTTTAAGAAAAAGAAGGTGCTGGTCATTTACTCCCCGGCAATTCCTCAGAGCATGATCAATCAGGTTTTCCAGGGTCACTATCTCGCTGCCTAGATAATGCAGCCGGGATGCCAGTGATGTCAGGACTGAAACAGCTGTTTTTCTGTCGCCTGACTCGAACAGATGATGATAGGCTTCGCAGACTGCTTCAGGATCAGTACTGTCTTCCCGCAGTCTCTGTCCGATCAGCCAGTGCATGGATTTTCTCTCTTCAGAGTCCAGTTTTCTGGACACGAATCCGGAAAGCAGATTGTGCAGAAAAACACCGGCTGAACATGACTCAATCAGGAATCTGTCAGACAGGTATTTCAGATGCTCGCCTGTGTCGTGATTCAGTATCCTGTCAAGCAGGGTTCTGGGTGAAGGCGTTCTCATCAGCGAAAGACATCCCAGCAGTTTGCGGAGTCGCTCATCAGTGGACTCCCAGAAAGTGGGGAAAAGGTATTTCTCGATCATGGCAGTCACATTATCCTGGTCACGAGCCGGGTCAAAGCTGCCGCCGGATATCATCAGCCCTGCCAGAAGTTTGAGTGAATAAGGATGCCCGTTGAGCCTGCCTGCCAGATCAGCGGGAAACCGGTTTCCATTTTTAACCCCATGAAATCCCAGAAGCTGACCGGAAAGGGCAAGAGACTCCTTGTCAGACAGTCCCTTGAGGTCCAGCTGAAACACATCGGCTCTCTCAGCGGGCGGGAGATCAGGCTTTACCCTGGATATCACAACCAGCGCTCCGGTTTTGAGGCGCCTGCGGCATGTGACCAGAAAATTCAGGGTTTCATCGTTTTCCAGCAGGTGAAAGTCATCGATGAAAACCGCTGTCCTGCATTCCTCAATGCCATCCGCAGCTTCATCAAAAGATCTTGACTGAGAGATGGAATATTTTTCTTTACCGCTGAGCCGTGCCAGGCCATGCACAATGGCGTCCAGAAAATCGGCAGAACCCCAGCCTGGTTTGCATTCCAGCCAGAGCACCGGGGAATCGAGGGAATCCCCTTTCTCGATCTCTGCCGCAAAAGCCGCCGCCAGAGTGGTCTTCCCCATTCCAGCCATACCGGCGATAATCAATACACGGCTGAATCGGAGCTTGTCTCTGAGCACTGCCAGCTCCTGATCGCGGCCGATAAAACCCAGTGGAACATCAAACCTGTGCATGCAATAAATATAAGCGATTAATCAATAATTCTCAATTTGACTGGAAAATCAGGCAGTGATTGACCTGAATGTCGAACATGTATGAGCCTGACTCAGATCCCTGAGTGATGAATCTGTCCGGATTCCGGCTGTCCAGCAGAGTTCTCAGTCGCGACAATGTCATCCTGAATGTGCTGCTGTCTTCGGAGTGGCTGTAATCACGGCCCCAGACAGATCTGAAAATTTCCTTTGTAGTAAGTGAAACTCCTGGCTGAGTGGCAAATACCTGCAGCAGCGGCACAAGCGTCCTTTTTCCGAAAAATTCCAGTTCCCTGCCGTCGACCATCAGCACTTTTCCGTTGAAGTCAGCGAATATCTCGAATTCACTGCGCTTTGAGACTATTTTTTCATAGATGAAACGATTGACTGATGTTTTACCAAGCTGGTTAAAGACATTGTATTTCAGACAGCTGTCAGGACCGACATTCTGTCCAAACCAGATCAGTGAATTGTGTATAAATGCTCCATGCTCCTGATCAATTTCACTCAAGGCTTTATGATACTCCCCAAGGCTGAGTCTGCTCTGACCGTCTTTTCCGAGGCATTTGCATGCCAGATGTTCAAAATAGGCGGCATGGGCAAGAGACCTGCTCTGTCTGCTCCTGACAGCTTGCTCCCTGCATTCCGCTATGACCGGAAGAGCTTCCTCTGCCCTGCCTGTGGCCAACATCAGCCCCGAATGCCACAGCCGCACTTCTGTCAGGTGAAGGAGATTCCGGAGATCAGCCAGGATGTGGAGCGCTCGCTGGAAATCCGCCTCAGCTTCATCAAAAAGGCCCTGGAGTGTTTCCAGCCGGGCTAAATAGCCGTACAGTATCGCTGCCTGCAGACTGTTCTCGCACTTTAAGGCAAGGGCAAGGCTTTTCCTGGCTTCTTCCATGGATTTTTCCGTATCATTCAGCAGGAGATGCGCGTAACTTTGAATATAGAGACAGAGCGACAGGTTTTCCAGGTCATTCTGTTCCTCAGCGATTTTCAAGGGTTCTTCCGCCAGTCTGAGAGCCTGTTCAGGGCGATTCCTGATCAGATTGATCTGCGCAAGGTTGTGCAGACAGGCGGTCAGGCGCCTCCAGTTTTTCAGCTCCCTGTGAATCCTGATTTCAGACTCTATGTTTTCCAGGATCTTCGGTATATCAGCGCTGTAATAATATATTTTTGACATGAGATAATAATAGGCTGCCCTGACCATCGGCGGAAAACCGTCCAGTCCAGGTTCAATTTCTCTGGTGCAATCCATTGCTTCGGAAATTCTGCCGAGATATACGAGGCTGTGGGCTTTGCGGCAGATAAGGTTAGCTGCGGCTTCGCTGCTGTAATCGTGCACAGGGAGTCTGGCGATCAGTTCAAGGACTTCTTCATGGCGGTCAAGGCTGAACAGCAGAAGCGATTCCGCATCCGCTGCAAGCGGCTCAGACAGCCCTGCGATCAGTTTTTCGGCTTCAGCGAATTTCTTCCTGCGGATCAGGATCGATGCTTTCAAAAAAAGAAGGAGCTGGTCATTGACTCCCCGGCAGTTCTGGAGCGCATGGTCGATCAGATTTTCCAGGATCACAATTTCGCTGCCGAGAAAGTGCAGGCGTGCTGCGAGTGATGTTAAAGCCGCAACTGCAGATGCTCTGTCGCCTGCCTCAAAAAAATGATGATAGGTTTCGCAGACTGCTTCAGGATCAGTATTGTCTTCCACCAGTCTTCTGCCGATCAGTCCGTGCATTGTTTTTCTATCCTCAGGGGCAAGCTTCCTTGACACAAATCCTGACAGCAGATTGTGCAGATAAATACCTGATGAACATGATTCAACCATGAATCGGTCTGACAGATATTTCAGACGCTCTCCTGTGTCATCTTCCAGTATCCTGTCCAGCAGGATTTTAGACGACGGTATTCTCATCAGCGAAAGATATCCCAGCAGTTTGTGAAAGCCGGCATCACTGGAATTCCAAAAAGTGGGAAAAAGATACTTTTCAATCAGGGCAGTTACATTATCCTGGACATCAGCAGGATTGAAAGTACCGCCTGATATTATCAAGCCTGTCAGAAGCTTCAGTGAATATGGATGTCCCTTGAGTTTGCTGGTTAAATCCCTGGGAAAGGCATTTTCGTCGCGAACTCCGTGAAACCTGAGCAGCTGATTGGAAAGTGCAGTGGCGTCGCATTCAGAAAGGCCCTTGATATCCAGCTGAAACACATCGGCTCTCTCAGCGGGCGGGAGATCAGGCTTTACCCTGGATATCACAACCAGCGCTCCGGTCTTGAGTCTCTTACGACATGTGACCAGAAAATTCAGGGTTTCCTTGTTTTCCAGCAAGTGAAAGTCATCGATGAAAACAGCTGTACTGCATTCCTCAATGCCATCCGCAGCTTCATCAAAAGATCTTGACTGAGAGATGGAATATTTTTCTTTACCGCTGAGCCGGGCCAGGCCATGAATCATTGCATCAAGCAGATCGGCGGAAGTCCAGCCAGGTCTGCACTCCATCCATAGAACAGGAGAATCCAGAGAATCGCCTTTTTCAAGTTCCGCCGCAAAAGCTGCCGCCAGAGTAGTCTTTCCCATGCCAGGCATTCCAGCGATAATCAGGACACGGCTGAATTTCAGCTTTTCCCTGAGCAGCGCCAGCTCCTGATCACGACCTGTGAAGCCTAGTGGAATTTCAAATCTGTGCATCTAATTAATATAAGCGTTAAACTGGTAATTCTCAATTTTCAGTTAGATGCATCTTGAAAACCAGTAATCAGATTTTCGTCCTGTTCTATAGATTTCTGACGAAAAAACTGATAACATAATTATGTTGAAAATTTCGAGTAAAATGAAGGAGCATTCATGAATCACTGGATCTGCACCCTGGCTGTCTGCATTATCCTGATCTCAGCAGTTATTCCCATCAGGGCTGAAGACTGCTTTAAGGTTTTCAATGACAGCTCCAACTGGCAGGCCTTTGACGCTGGAAGCACAGGCGGTTTGGAAACAAAAGGATATTTCGGCGCAGCCTTTGACGGCCGTTATATTTACTACGCACCCTGCCGAACGTTCGATTTTCATGGCACTATGCTGCGCTGTGATACAAAAAAACCTTTCGCTGACCTGAGTGCTTGGGATTCTTATGATGCGGGACGGACCGGCGGACTGGAGACAGTCGGCTATGCAGGTGCCGTATTCGATGGAAAGTATGTTTATTTCGTGCCTTTCGCCTGCAAAACAGCCAGGCATGCCAGGGTGCTGCGCTATGACCCGTCCCAGAATTTCGAAAGATCCGGTTCCTGGAAGGTTTTTGATGCAGGCAGGCTCATGAATGGAACGAATTCGGGTTACTGCGGAGCTGTGTTTGATGGAAGATTCATCTATTTTGCTCCTTTCGGCTACGAGCCGTTTGCTCATGCCCGGGTGCTCAGATTCGACACGAAAGCGGATTTTGAAAATAGCTCAAGCTGGCAGCTTTACAACGCATCCCGGACCGGTGGGTTGAACACCAAGGGTTATTATGGAGCAGTCTTTGACGGCCGCTTCGTCTATTTCGTGCCTTTCAACGACGGCTCCGCTTTTCACGGCCGGGTACTGCGCTATGATACTAAAAAAGGATTTTCTGTTAATTCCAGCTGGTCTGCATATGACGCGGGCCAGACTGGAGGTTTGGAAACCACAGGATACAAGGGCGCTGCTTTTGACGGCCGGTACATCTATTTCGTACCTTTCAGGGCCGGTGCACAAGTGCATTGCCGCGTCCTGCGCTATGACACAAAGGCGGAGTTTGCGGACAAAGCGAGCTGGACAGCGTATGACGCAGGGAATACCGGCGGACTGGATGCCAAAGGCTATGTGGGATGCGAATTCGACGGCAGGTTTCTTTATTTCGTTCCCTACAGTGTAGACGATAACCAGTTTCATTCAGTGTTCCTGTGCCACGACACGAAAGGCGGCTTCACAGATCCTGCAGCCTGGACTGCAAAAGACATGGGCAACGTCGATGGGCTGCGGACAAAAGGATACAAGTTCTCGGCATTCGACGGCCGGAACGTTTATTTCGTGCCTTACCACAATGGCCGGGGATTCAGCGGCATTGCACTCAAGCTTGATACTAAGCCCGGTGAGCCAGCCACTTCAGTTTTTCAGATCCAGTCAAATACCCGAGATACTGTTGTCACCCCTAAGATCCAGGAAACCAAGGTTCAGGGAACCACTCTTCCAGGCATGCTGGAAACAGTTTTTGGAAAGATGCAAAATGTCCTTCGCCTGTCAGATGAACAATCTGAAAAAATCAGGAAACTGCTCAGCCTGAGATACGATGAAATGAATCTGCTGAGAAAAAATCCAGGGGAATCTTCCCAGGAGAAAATGAAGCTCAGAGGCAGAATGAAAAGCCTGATGGAAAGATATGATCAACTGATTCTGGAAGTTCTTGACAGCTCCCAGCAGGCTGTATACAGGAAGATTTTTTCAACAAAATGAGACAGGTTTCTACTTAAGAAAGCTGAACCAGCCTTTTTCAAGTTCAGGCAGAGTCCCTGCACCGGGCACAGGGTTTTCTTCCATGAACCACAATAGATTGCAGTATTTATGCAGCAGAGTGTACTGCATGCATTTCCTGCTCAATTCAGGAATCATTTCTGCTTCACTCATCCCGTATCCGGATAAAAACTCCCGAAACAGAGCTGAATTTCCGCAGGAGACAAACAATCCTGCTGACGCGAATTCATAATCCCTGTCTCCCATCATCGAGGGCTCGAAATCGATCAAGCCGGTGATTTTCCATCCAGATTGCTTCTTTTCCACAAACACATGACGCCGCATCAATTCGGTATGCAGAATGACAGGTTTTATCGCTGTATGCTTGAAGGTTTCAAGATAACCATCGATCTGGAGGAGCCATTCAGGTGCCAGTCCTTTCTTTTTCTGATTAATCCTGCAGTTTTTCAGTTGATTTCCGATGAATTCAGGCCAGTCGATGTCCAGTTCAGGTATTTCATTCACTGGAATTTCATGCAGCTTCCTGACAATTTTTCCGAGACCTTCCATGATCTCCAGCCGATTTTCAGGGTTGATCTGATCCCAGGCATCTTCTAAGGCTGCACCAGGCAGCTGCCGCATGACTATATATGGCCATTTGTCTATTTCTCCGATCGCGACAAGTTCCGGAACTGCATCCGGCATCCGAACCCCTACTTTTTTCAGGAAAGCGGATTCACGGAGAAATCCATCCCTGTAAATCGGGGCGCAGGGCTTGATCACGAATTGATCATTTACAGAAAAAACAAGCGAGCCTTTTTTTTCAAATCTGTAAAGCTTTTCCACTGGCAATTGATGCCTGCGGCAGATTTCGGCAATGCCTCGCAGCAAAGCCTTGTCATCATCGCTGAACTGATGATACTCGCTGTCGTTTGAAACAGATGCGAAAAATGGCTTTTTGCTGCTCATCCCGACATAATATCAAGTCATTTCAGATCTAACAAATGGATCCAAAAAGCGTGGAGAAGAGGAATGACGCTTCTTTTAAATTTTATGGATTTCATTTACCATTTGCACGCAGTCGATTTTCTTGGAGGTACCATGAAAACCTTTTACGAAGGCCATGACAAGGCATATCAAAATCGCAAGGCTTCAGGCGCACAGGGATGGGATAATTCAGAGAAAGGTTATGCTGAATTCGAAGCTGAAGTGAAATCAATGCTTTCTAAGGGAAACGCTCCGTTATCCGGGAAACTTCTGGAACTGGGCTGTGGTGCCGGGAATATGACCGTCTGGCTCTCCGGACTGGGCTATGATACTTATGGCATAGACATCGCGCCGACTGCCATTGAATGGGCTCGCGAACGGGCTGAAAAGCTGGGAGTTGCCGTCAGTCTGACTCTGGGAAATGTGATTGAACTAGCTGAATTCAAAGACAGCTTCTTCGATTTTGTCTTTGACAGCCACTGCCTGCACTGCATCATAGGACCTGACAGGTTGAAATTACTGAAAAGCATCCACCGTGTCCTCAAGCCTAATGGTTATCTCTTGATCAACACCATGTGCGGGCCTGTGAAGATTGATGAATTTCACAAACTCGACAACGCCAATACCTTTGACCCTGCCTCAAAATGCGCTGTCTCAAAAAGCGGAATATCTTCAAGATATTTCGGCGATCCTGAAGATATTTTCCAGGAACTGAAAACTTCAGGTTTTGAATTGCTGTCACACGAAATCAAAACCGAAGAAAATGGTATCATCCACTACCTGCTGGCTGACGCCAGGAAAAAGTGAGAATAGGGTTTGCTAAGAAAATATGGATGACCTCCTATAAACCTGGGACTGGTTACCCTATAAGTGTAAAGTAATAAACACTTACAAACAGGAGGCCATCAATGAAAAGGATACTACATGTAGGACTGGATGTCGATGA
>JAQTZZ010000081.1 GCA_028687545.1 Candidatus Wallbacteria bacterium | reverse complement strand
AGCGAATGCGCGCAGCAGTATGAGAAGGAAGTCGAAGCAGCCAAGGCTCAGTCTGGATCGAAACTGATTACTGCCGATAACTGGCTTGTCCCGGATGAAAGGCTCGAAATTGAACTAAGCCCCGGCAGAAAGGTGGCGTCGATCAGCGCGGTTTTCAACGGAGCTGGCGGGGTTGCAAAAGCAGTCCTGTTTCTGGACGGGAAACCATGCAGGGAAGTTCACTGTTCTCAGAACATCTCCTGGCCGGTAAATCGGGAAATATCCACTGCCTGGATCGAGATCCGCTGTGATGTTACTCAAATTTGCAAAGTTTCAGTGAAATACCTTGAGTAAAATCAGCGCGAATTTGAGCAGTTTACAGGCATGTCGGAATTTCGAGTTTTCGGCAGGCGGTATAGACCTGATACAAATATTGAAACATCGTCCGGCTGAATTGAAACAGATTGTTCCTTGAATCATTGTTGTTTCCGGCAAAGAATTAGGCTGAGCGGAAAGCAACCAAAAAGACGAGGAGGGACTATGAGAAAGATGCTGACTACACTGATCATGACAGCAGTGTTCACTGGAGCCTATGCTGACAGCGGGCTTGAATCGCTGCTCTTCAAGCTGGCCCGCAATTACTATGCAGGGATGGAGAAAATTTATCAGAAGGTTGAATGCAACAGGCTTTCCGCAGAAGACATGGATCTTATACTGGAACCGGTAAAAAGCGAAGCAGCCCTGATTTCAGACAGAGTCATCGAAAAGATGAAAAAATCAGACAATTCTGAATACAATGAACTTGTAAAGCTATACAACAAGCATGTTAAAGCCGCTCCTGAGCTGAGAGAACCTTTCAATTTAGTGGCAGATGATGTTGTCGAGTATCAGAAAAGCCTTGGCCTGATGAGGCAGGAGTATTTTCCGGGATATGGTTATGCCGAAGACGGTCCGTATGGATATAAATATAGAAAGACTAATGAACTCTCGCTTGAAGTGATCTCTGTTTACTGGAAAAAGGTTGACGAGACAATTGAAAATGGAAAAACAAAGAAACTGGTGCTTGAGGTTGAACTGGCAGCAAATTTTGATCCGGGTGCTGTTCTCAAAGCAGTAGGAATACCATTTGAAATCAAGGTCGAGGGTAAGACAAAAATGGTCTGCGAATACGAGGTGACAGCCAAGAAAACAACAACGACTTCCTGCAACAAGAAAATGCAGACAGTCAAAATCTGGTTCCAGCTGCAGAGGGCCAAGAAAGTCTGGCCGTTCTGGGGGAAATGGAAAGATTGTGGCAAGACTTATGACATGGTGGAAGAGGAGAGCAGCCTGCCTGTGGCTGAGATAGCTATACAGGGTGCGATGTTCAGCTTGAAGATTACCAGATAAGAGAGACAGGATAAGGAAAGTAACGGGCGAAAAGGTCCGCGATACAGCGGGCCTTTTCAGTTTTTCTGCCAGAGGAGAAATATGAGATTGAGAATCATCACTGCATTACTTGTGTTATTGAATGCCGGACTGCTATGGGCGGAGCCTGCAGTCCATCCTGATTATGAATACCAGGCAATTGATCAGAATCCTGAAAAACCGGCTTTTGTGTCGATCGCGGATCTGGATGGGGATGGAAAAAAAGAACTGATCGTCTCGGCATTTTCAGGGTCCAGTCCGGTCGGTTCAGGCCATCTGACCATTTACATCCGCATCGGAGCAAGCTTGTCAGCCTGGCAGAGCAGGATTCTGGCAGGCTCTGAAAAGATCAAGTTTCCGAACAGCGTCACAGTTTTCGATGTGGATGGAGACGGAGATCCGAATATTTATCTGCTCGAACAGACCGGACTGGGGAAATTCAGCACAAAAGTGCTTCTGACTGATATGCCGCAGGGTGGAGTAGCGGCAGCGGACCTTGATGGCGACGGCAGGGATGAGATAGTCGTATCAAGCTATGAGAAAAACAGGCTGGGGATTCTGAAAAAGCGCTGAAGGTTTAACAGGGTCGTACTCCTTATGCCAGATTCAGTGATATTTCTGCAAACCTTCAGGCGCATACCAGCACTGGAAAGGGTTGAGAACGCCGGCGGGGGAGACTGAGATTCCGTAAATCCGCTTGTCCACGGCAAAAATCTTTTCTATGATGTACAGGTATGTGCAGGGCTGCTGCTCAGCTATGATTTCGTGGATACGGTTGTATATCCTGCGCCGCTCATCCTTGCCAAAGGTACGCCGACCCTGTTCGAGCAGGCTGTCCATCTCGGAGTTCTGGAAACGGGATAAATTATATCCCGGCCTGTTGCCTGAAGGATCTGGAAACTGGGTGGAATGGAACGAAGTGTACTCGCTGTTTGGATCCCCTCCTCCGTAAGTGCCCCCTATGATGACGACGTCGAATTTTCCGGAAAAAACGTTTTCAATCAGGGAGTTCCAGTCCATGCAGTCGATTTCGGCAGCGACTCCGATTTTTTTCCAGAAGTCCAGGATCAGGTTGGGAACTATCATCGAACCCACATCCTGCCCGAAGTTGGTGATCCTGATCGAAAGTTTCTGCCCGTCCCGATCCAGATATCCGTCATTGTTGGAGTCCGCGAATCCGGCGGATTTCAGAAGTTCTGCCGCACCGGCCGGATCATACGGGAGGGGTTTCACATCAGGATTATCAGGCCATGATCCAGGGGCGAAAGGGCCGCTGATCAATTTTCCGTGACCATGATAAACGTCCCTGATCAGACTTTCCCTGTCAATGGCCATGCCGAGGGCTTTCCGCACTGAAACCTCGGACAGCATGGGTTTCTGTAGATTGTATGGCATGTAGGCGTATGATTTGGAAGTGCTGTAAAGGTTGTATTTCACCCTGAAGGCATCGTCCACCTGCTTGACATATTGATCCTTGGTCAGAGAAGTGCAGTCTATCTCGCCGTTCCTGAAGGCGAGAAAGGCAGTTGTGCTGTCCGGAATGATCCTGCAGATGTACCTGTTGAAGTAGGGACGGCCCTCGTAAAATTTATCGTTAGCATCTAGCACGATCTGCTCCGCAGGCAGCCACTTGGAGAATTTGAATGCACCTGTGCCGATCGGAATGAGGTTGTATTTGGAAGTTTTGATGTCTTCCTGCTGATAGATGTGCTTGGGAATGATATAGAATCCGCAGTTTTCCAGGGCAGGGGCGAAGATTTCCTTCAGCCTGAATCTGACAGTACAATCGTCAGGAATCTCCAGTGTGCTGAAAAAAGTGTAATTTTCCCTGTAAGGGTATCCTGTGGCAGGATCCAGCATCTTCTCAAAAGTGAACTTGACATCCGCTGCAGTGAACGGCACTCCATCATGCCAGAGAACATTCTTTTTCAGTTTGAAGGTAAAAGCCAGGCCATCCGCGGAAACTTCCCAGGTCTCTGCAAGATCCGGCACCAGGCTGTAATTCTCGTCATAGCGCAGCAGGCCGTTGAAGATCATGTCATAGATGAAGGATGAGACTCCGTCTGTAGCAGTCAGCGGGTTGAGAGTGATGATGTCCGCAGAAGAGGAATTCACCAGAGAATCTCCATAGCAGGGGGAAGGAGCGGAAGTTATCTCTGCCTGTGGAGGTTTAACCTCAGGTTTTCCGCACCCTGCAGCTAAAAAGACAAATGACAGCAGAATCAGAAGTCTGCTCACTGTTATTCCTGCCTCATTCAGGCACATGCCATTGCAGTATGGGATTCATTTGTATGACACTTCAACTTGCATCCTCCGCCTGAAACCAGGTCCATAGAATCTGACAATTGTTCATATCATTATACTATCTAAAAAGCAGCTGGTAAAATCCAGTCGAGCGCGCTTCAGCGAAAAAATCAGTCACTCAATTCCTGATTTTTCGGCCCTGCCTGACAGCATTGAAACAATGCCTCATTAAATTGAAACATGTTGTTCCTTGAAAGATTATTCTTTCCGGGGAAGAATTGCCTTATAAAGAAACAAGCGCCTGAAGACGAGGAGGAAATATGGACAAAATCTATACATCACTGGCACTGAAAGTGATGTTCAATGAAGGCGGAGTCGCTTACGTGGATGTCTGTAAAAATTCCGGAATCATGGAAATGCCCAGTCTGAGCGCGGAAATTGCGGAAGCCGGTGAAACACAGCCGGCTGGAGATGAAGGCAGAGGATTCTGTAAAAGAGACTGGAAAAGTTCTGTAAAATAAGAGTATAAGGAGGAGCGTATGAAGACAGTATTGATCGCAGTGTTGCTTCTGGCAGGAATGGTTGTTTCTAATGGCGCTGAACCTGCTGCCGGTTTCAGGGGCGATTTCCAGATCGGATGCAATGTGGCCTGGTTTGAAGGGGCATATAATCATGATTTCGGCGCAAATCCCGATCATCCATACTGGGGCACGACCTTTGACGCAGCCAAGTATAAGGAAACGCTGGAGGGATTAAGCAAGCATGGAGCAAAGCTGCTGCGTGTCTGGGCCTATGAAGAGGAAGAAGGCTGGAAGTTCGGAAGCGACGGGAAACTGGAAGGACTTGACAACCAATTCCTGGACAACTGGAAAAAATTTCTGGCAGAGTCGGTGCCTGAAGGAGTCAAACTGCATGTTTCACTGCTGGATTCAAATGCATACAGCCCCAAGTCAGGCAAAAGTGAACGGGCAGTCAAGCTGTTTGTGGAAGGAAAAGACACCTATATTGAAAAAGTACTCAAACCTTTTGTACAAATGCTGGCCGGCTCCTCCAAAGTCGTATCCATAGACCTGATCAATGAGCCTGAAGCAATGGTCAAGGGTGGAGACGCCAATTACACGGATTCCGGTTTGAGCTGGGATGAGGTGAGGGCATTTATCAAGGACAGCGCCGCAGCCTGCAAAGAAGCGGCACCGGGTCTCCAGGTTGCCTGCTCATCAGGCTGGCATGGACTGGGAAACATCAAGTCCGGCAAGTTCGATTCTCTGGGCCTGGATTTTCTGGAAGCGCACATGTATGACGACAATCCGGACATCCCGCCTGCAGGATCTGTCAATGCGCTACCGATCCTTCTGGGCGAATACGGGCAGGCTACAGAGTCGTCTGACGATAAACTTCAGCTGGACGTGACCAGGAAATTCCTGGCAGGCACTAAATCACTGGGCTACCTCGGCGCGCTGATGTGGCATCACGGTGACCTCAAGAATCCGGATCATCTTTCCCTGCGCAAAAGCGACGGATCCTGGCGTCCTGCAGCTGATGTGATGCTGGAAGCAGCCAAAGACTGGTAAGTTGGATCTGATCCTGCCCGCAAATAGTTGACACTCTTTTGATGATAAATAGATAACGGAAGGCAAGATCAATGCAGGTAAGTGTAAATAGAACATCAGATAATTATGCAGTAATCACATTTGGTGTTGAAGCGGTAAGTTCCTGTCTCATCGCCAGCGCAGATGAATCTGTCGGTTTTACCTTTGTCCAGCTCAGATCTCAGCCGTGAAAGAGTCATTCTGAAGGTATTGCAGTCAGTTTCCTGATCGTATTCTCTCTCCCAGACAGACTGGAAGATTTCACCTATAGTAAGCGATTTCGAAGGATCGGCCACAAAGGTCTGAAGCAGCAGCATCAGAACGCGTCTGCCAAAAAGCGGCTTTTCTATGCCGTCAATCAGGATTTCCCTGCTGATGAAATCCGTATAAAATTCGAATTCGTGTTTGCGCTTTCTGAAACTCTCGTGCTCCATGCCGGATACTGCCCGCTTTTCTGAGCGCATGAAAACTGAGATAGTCCTGGTATCAGTTCTTGAAGAATTTTCATCAAACCAGTCCAGATCGGTTTTGATACAGGCCTGGGATTCAGGAGGAAGAAGGTTGAGATACTGATGATACTTATTTAGAAAATCCTGGGCTTTTTCTTTATTGCCGCAGGTCTTCTCAAACAGATATGAAAAGAAAAATGTTCTGGCTCCAAGTCTGGCAAGGCCGCTCTTTTCAACAAAAACCATTGCATTTCTGATCAGGGGTTCGGCTTCCATAGCCCTGCCTGTCACAAGCAGAAATCCGGCAGACCTCAGCGAAAGCTCGGCAATGAACATTGCATTCTGTTCCCTGTTTATCACTTCCAGTGCTTTTCTGAAACCTGCTTCAGCCCTGGCAATGTCGCCAAGCCTCAGGGAACAGTCTGCGATCTGATTGAGTTCTATCGCTTCATAACGGGTATAGCCGGCTTTCATTGCTGCAGAAAGCCCTTTTTCAGCCGCAGCCAGCGAGGTCGTGTAATCACCTTTCATGAAATAGGCATCACTTTCCAGGCTGTGGCACATGGCAAGGCATTCGACCAGGTTGTGTTCAATCGAGATCGCGATCGGTTCCCTGATAAGATCCAGTGCCTTATCCGGCATGTTGAGATTTTTATGGAACTGGGCCAGGTTGTGCAGGGCAATGGTGAGACTGTTCAAGGCCTGCAGCTTGCGGCACAGTACAATTTCTTTTTCAATGAATTTGATTGCTCCATAGATGTCACCCTTGTAGAAATGGAATACAGCCTGAAAATTATATTGCAGGATCAGGGAATAATCAGGAACGCCGTCCAGTCCGAGTTTCTGTATTTCCTCAAGTACGCTTTCGGTTTCTAAAGACCTGCCAGTGTAATGATAACAGATTGCCAGCAGGAGTCTGTTGAAATGGGCATCCACGGATCTGTCGGATGCCGCTCCGGCTGAGCACTTTTCATAATATGGAAGGGCCTCTGCATATCTGCCGCCCTGATAAAGCGTAAAAGCCCTGGCGGATTCGCGCATTGCATCATTTTTTATCTTTAAAAGGACAGCCTCAGATTCAGCGATTCTCCTCATCCGGCAAAGTATTTTGACTTTTTGGTCCAGAAGCCGGTCAGTCTCGATGCCTGGACAGAAAGTCAGGGCATCGTCAATCAGGCTGACTAAACCATCCAGGCTTCCACCGCTCATTCCGGCATGTTCGCATAGTCTGATCAGGCATTTTACGGCCTCTTCCTTCTCTCCGGCAGAGAAAAAGTGATAGTATCCATCCATTCGGAATTCAAGCCTGCTGGTTTCATTGCAATCGAAAGCCAGGCCGATCCTTCTGTGAATGTCAGCCTTTCGGGCACTTTCCATTCTGCGCTCTGCAAAACTGGAAAGGAGGCTGTGCAGGCTGCAGAGTCCGTTTCTGTCCAACTCGACCAGGCAGTAATCCTGCAGAAGTTTCAGCCCTTTTCTGGATTTTATTTTCCTGATCGACTCAAGCAGTTCGTGGTTGACAGGGATTCTAAGCAGTGCAAGATGATCCACTATATCCCTGGCCTCATCATCCAGAGAGTCCCAGATCTTTGAGAGCAGATATTCCTCCAGCTGCTCAGTGATTCCATCTGTGGAATTCTCCAGTTCGCCAGGTGTGACCTGGCCGGTGAGGATGAGGCCTGCGGCAAGCTTTAGAGAATAGGGGTGCCCGTTCAGACGCAGGCCTAAATCCGGGCTGAACCGGATGTCCGCATTCTGCTCTTTGAAGATTGCTGCAAGCATAGCATTGGCTTCATCTGCCTTTAACCCTTTCACAGTGTGCTGAAAGATATCCATCAGTTCAACAGGCTGAAGCTCAGGCTTTTTTCCGGTGACTATCACCAGCAGGCTGTTTTTCAGGGTCTCACGGGATTGGGAAACAAATTCCAGGGTCCGTCTGTCTTCTACCAGGTGGAATGCGTCGATAAAAAGCGCGAACCGGATTTCCTCCAGGGTTTCAGCGAGAAACTGCGGCTCAGGCTTCTGCTGTCCGATATTTTTTCGCCCGCTGATCCTGACTAAGCTTTCCTGAATCGCGCTGAATAAATCAGAGCTTTCCCAGCCCGGCCTGCATTCGATCCAGGCCACGGCTTCGGAAAAAACACCCCTGTTAAGTTCCCGTGCCAGATCAGCAGCCAGAACTGTCTTGCCGATCCCAGGCATGCCGGCAATCACCATGACTCCGCAGTTAGCGGCACGCTCCTGAAGCAGGGACAGCTCTTCATTCCTTCTATTGAATCCAACGGGCTTTTGAGGAATCTTCATGCAAAAATAATATACTTTAAGGCTGGAATTGGCAAAGAAGTTTGCATTGAAACAAAATGAAACATTTTGAATCTTGTATCAGCCGGATTTTGAAACATAATTAGACTAAGAAAACAAGGGGAGGAAAGTATGAAAAAAACAGTATTGAGTGTATGCCTCGTCCTGACAGCGGTCTTGATGTGCCCTGCAGCAACGAATGACAATGCATATCTGGCAACCCTGCTGCAGGCAAAATCCGAATTCGAAAAGATCGAGAATATCAGAGACGAATACGGAAATCCTCTGAGCGATATTTACGGCCTGATCTCATACCTGGTCTCAAAGGAGATTGAATCAAGAGGCACAATGGTGCAGGAACGGAAAGAAGCGATTTCCGCGATTGTTAAAGCGATAACTGAAAAGCTTGGACAGAAAGAGAAAGCCAATCCGGAATTCCTGTTGAATTCAATGCTGGAAAACAGGGACAACATAATCGAAACCATTATGGACAGAACCAGCCTTGATGGAAGAGATCCGGGCCTGATCGTGCCGAAAGCTCTGGAAGCGGTTGGAAGCTCGACCTATGTGCATGGATACCAGGTATACACAGCTGCAACGGAATGGGGCAATCTGGCCTGCGCCGCAGTAGTCTCAGCCATACTCTGCGCAGCCGGGGAAATGGATCAGCTCCTGCTCCACGTTGATCGCCTCCATGATCATCTCATGAATGACAAAGGCTGGAGACCAGCCGGTTCAGACGATTTTCAGCCAGGAACCGTTGTATTCTGGGGAACTTCCTGCAGAGAGCATACAGGAATCATTGTTGACAAGGACGCATACGGCGAATGGTGGACTGTGGACAATTCCTCCGGCAAGCGCATGGTTGTGAAGCTTCCGATCCACGGTTACTACGGCAGGGTGGTTTATGACGCAGTCAACAGGTAACTGATACCTCCTTGCCGCGGATTTGACGCCCCCCTTCCGCCGGCATCTGATAAAATAACCGGCCTCCTGATGGAAGCCGGTTTTTCTTTTATCTACTGTTAGAAATCCGAATTGAATGAGGATTTCGTTACAGTAAATTATCCCCTGCGCTTCGCTGCGGGGATTAAATCTATTCACGTTGCAAAGATCCCCAGACTGAAACAGATTGATACATTTTGTTACTTGAAACAAGGATCCGTCTGGCCAAGAATTAAACTAACCCGGGGAAAGACCCAAAAAGACCAAAAAGATGAGGAGGAGTAATGAGTAAAATGCTGACTGCAATGATCCTGGTCCTGGCAATCAATGGTGTGCATGCCGAAAATCCCAATCTGGAAATTTCACTCTTTACGCTGGCTCGTGATTACTATGCCGGTATGGAGAAAATCTATCAGAAGGCAGACCAAGAATCAGTTACTGTGAAAGACGTTGACTCTGTGATCGAACCTGTCAGAGCAGAAGCTGCCTTGATTTCCGGCGCAGTGATCGAAAAAATGAAGAATTCCGACAGATCCGATTACAATGATCTGGTGAAGCTCTACAATCTGCATGTGAATGCAGCCCCTGAACTCAGGGAACCTTTCAATCTTGTTGTTGATGAGATTGTGGAGTATCAGAAAAGCCAGGAACTCAGCAGGGAGTATTTTCCTGGATATGGTTATTCTGAAGACGGCGTTTTTGGTTACAAATACAGGAAAACCATTGAACTTTCACGCGAAATGCAATCTGTATACTGGAAAAAAATTGAAAAGACAATTGAAGAAGGTAAAAGGATCAAGCTGGTGCTCGAGGTTGAGCAGGCTGTCGTGTTTGATCCCTCGGCCCTTCTGAAGGCAGTCGGCATCCCGTTCGAAATCAAACTGGACAGCAAGACGAAAATGGTCTGCGAATATGAAGTGACTTTCAAGAAAACCACGAAAACCACCTGCAATCAGAAGTTCCAGAAAGTGAAAGTCTGGTTCCAGCTGCAGAGAGCCAAGAAAGTAGGACCTGTCAGTGGAACATGGTCCGACTGCGGCAAAACTTATGACATGAAAGAAGAAGAGAGCAGCCTTCCTGTAACAGAAAACGTTGCCCAGGGCGCATAAAAAGTTGTTCGTGAAGTGTTGAAGGCAGCATGAAAAAGGGGTTGCCACTTTTTGGACAGCCCCTTTGACATATACATAAAGACTGATTTTACCAGTTGACAGTGCCTTGATTCTGCCAGCAAATAGTGGACACTCTTTTGATGATAAATAGATAACGGAAGGCAAGATCAATGCAGGTAAGTGTAAACAGAACATCAGATAATTATGCAGTATTCACATTGGGTATTAAAACAGTAAGTTCCCGTCTCGTCGCCTGAGCAGATGAATCTGTCTGTTTTCGCCCTGTCCAGTTCGGATCTCAACCGCGACATGGTCATCCTGAAAGTGTTGCCGTCTGTCTCCTGATCGTATTTCCTCTCCCAGACAGACATGAAAATCTCGCCGATTGTGAGAGTCCTTGCGGGATCGCCGGTAAAAGTCTCCAGAAGCTGGATCAGGACGCGCCTGTTGAAAAGCTGTTTCTCAGACCCGTCGATCAGGATCTCCCTGCTGATGAAGTCAGCGTAAAATTCGAATTCCTTCCTGCGCTTCCTGAAGCTTTCATGCTCAATGCCGCTGACGGTCCTGGCTCCGGAATTCAGGAATATCCTGATGGTTCCCGCGTCCGGCCTGGAGGAGTTTTTTTCAAACCAGTCCATGTCGTTCTTGACATAGGCCTGCGATTCCGGAGGAAGCTGGCTCAGGAAATAATAGTGCTGCTTCCTCCAGAACGTAGCTGTTGATCTTTTGAGACGCACAGCGTCGGCAAGTAACTGAAGTGATTTCAATTGCTCTAGGCTTTTGTTCGCAACTTTAGAGGGCTATGGCAGAAAGGGTGATTTATTATGACAGTAAACGGAATTTGAGAACTTGAAGACAATGCGAACTTGATTCCGAGTCCGGTCACAATTTTTGACCAGTCCATGATTTCGTCTTTGCTGAGTGGAAAACATAAAATCTTCGTGGCTCAGATTAACAGTTTCTAAGAACCACCAGATCCCATTTTCTTTTTTATCGACAGGGATGACGGGATTTGCGACTAAAGTCATATCGTTGCTGGTTGAGAGTTTTTTCTGAAAAAGTTCCGTTGCTTTTCCCAATGAAACATTTTGAAACTTGAGGCCAGGCTTGAACCGGACATAATTGGCTTAAGAAAAAAAACGGAGGATGG
>JAQTZZ010000080.1 GCA_028687545.1 Candidatus Wallbacteria bacterium | reverse complement strand
GGCATCACCACTTCGAGCTGGATTTTTGACTGCATGATTCTGCAGGCAGGCGGGAAGCTGATTTCCGATGACGGAAAGAAAGCTCTTTTCAACAGCAATGAAGCTCGTGAATCCCTGGATTACCTGATCAAGACCTTGAAGGAAGTAGCTTACAAGACACAGGGTTTCGACAACCAGAACGACTTTATCGCCGGAAAAAACGGCATAGTGGTGGGTTCCTGCGTTTCCAAGGCCTTCATGGAAAAGGACATTAAATTTAACTACGGGATAGCTCCGCTTCCTGGTTTCAGGAAGAATGGCGTGATTGTATCGGGCACAAATGTCGTGATTTTCAAAAAGGATCCTGAAAAGGAAGCAGCAGCCTGGAAATTTCTCAAGTGGTTCACTGAACCGGCTCAGACCGCTTTCTGGTCCCTTAAAACCTCTTATGTGCCTGTGCGCCGCTCAGCTCTTGAAACTCCGTTGATGAGAGACGCCTTTGCCGGAGATCCCAGGCTCAAAGCACCGATCTCTCAGCTTGAATATTCTGACTATGAGCCCAGGATGCCCGAATGGTACAACGGAAGGCAGATCCTGGAGCAGACTCTTGACAAAGCTCTGACGGAAAAAGGCGACAGCATGACATATCTCAATGAAGCGAACGAGAAAATAAATCTGGAGCTTAACCCTGGTAAATGATAAACACTGAATTGCGAACTGCCCTGGCTGAGTCCAAAAGGACTCTGATCGTGACCCATCTGCGGCCCGATGGAGACGCATTTGGCAGCGTGGTGGGCCTGCTTGAACTTCTTACCTGCGCTTACCCCACCATGGAATGCCAGGCCTTGATTGAGGGAACGCTCTGGGAAAAGCTGAAAAAAACGATAACAGACAGGAATTTCCATTTCGATCCGGCAGAAATCAGCGGCGAGTTTGATCTCATGGTTGCACTTGACTGCGGAAATTTTGAACGGCTTGTGCTGCCTGGGCAGGCTACCTGGAAGCGAAGCGTGAATATTGATCATCATCCCACTAACACTGGATACGGGGATTTAAACATCTTCTATCCGGATTATTCCTCGACCGCAGAAATGATTTACTGGCTGTTCAAAGACCTGATAACTGCCAGGACCGCTTATTATCTCCTGATCGGCATCTGCTCGGATACGGGATTTTTCAGGAATGATAATGTCGGTGCCAGGACGCTGCGGGCAGTGTCTGAAATCCTGGAGCTGGGAGCTGATCTGACTGCCGTCAACCGGTTGGTGGAGTGTTCCAAAACTGCCGCTCATCTCCAGTTGCTGAGCCTGGGTCTGTCACGCCTGAAAAACGCCGGCAACGGTATTTATTACCTGGATTTTCCATTTGAAGAATGGAAAAAGATCACTCCCCACATCACAGATATCTGGGCCAGCGGGGTATTTTACCAGGTGAAAAACCTGGAAGACTGCGAGTATGGGATCTATTTCATGGAGGCGTCCCCTGGCGAAGTGCTGGTGGAATTCCGCACTAAAAATGCAGACTGCAGCCTGACAGCCACAAAATTCGGCGGAGGCGGACATACCAAAGCCTCAGGATGTTCGATGAAAACCAGCCTGGTGGAGGCCGTGGAACTGATTGTCGCCCATGTCCGTAAAAGTCTTGCCGAGTCTCCTGCATAAAGGATAAAACATGTCCACTGAAATTTCCGATTTTGAAGTCAACAACCTGCTGCGCCGGGAAATGGTCACCAGGAGGATGGATACCGGTAGGGTCAGATTCGGGTGCAACGGCGGTTCTGTCACGATCGCGGGAGTCCTGCATTTTACCGGCGCAGACATATCTCCCCAGGAAGTACCGAAATTTCTGTACCAGCTGGAACAGGCTGTAAAGGGTATCAGGGGCGTAAAAAACGTGAAAATGGATTTCGAAGGCTGGGAGAAAAATCAGGCCGGCAAATGGCAGGCCAGCATTGCCAGCTGGAAAGATGCAGACAATAAAAAAAATGACGACAGTCCATCGATCTCCGCTCCTACAAATGTCTATGCCCCGCTCCAGGAGCCTTCGACACTGGACAGTGTTTCTCCGAAATCCTGCCCTCAATGCGGATTTTACCATCTGAAGGGTTACAATTTCTGCGAAAACTGCGGACTGCGAGTGAAAATAAAACCTGCCAAGACCACGATCAAAGTCTGCCCAAGCTGTAAATACCAGACCTTCAGCATGGCACTGACTTCATGTCCGAGCTGCGGGATAGAACTGGTCCACCGCGACCTTGATTACTTCATCATGCGTTGCGGGGGGTGCGGAAATATCAAGAATAAAATCACCAACTTCTGCCCTGAATGCGGGAAATCACTCGTGATCGAGGCAATTCCGGATGTATCAGATGCCCCGATCAAGCATGAGAAAGTCGTGACCCAGGACGATGTCCGGGAAATGATCAAGAAATCGGAAGAGACAGTCGTGGAAAAGCCGAAGTCTGAGACTGTTCCCCAGACCCTGAAAGACAGGATCAGGGATCTGCTGGATCAGGAGAAAGCCAAGAGCATTTCCAATAAAGGACCGGGCGGGCCAACCTGAGTCTGAAAGTACAGTCTATCCGACCATCAAGTAAATCAAAGCAGCCGGAGTAATGGCTGCATGTAAAAACTTAGTTGACAGTCCACTGGTTTACGGGCAAGGCAGCCAGTTTTCTTCGGAATTGTCGTTTGAAGGGACAGGTTCAGCCGGAGTAACCGGCATCACAGGGCAGGGCAGCCAGTTATCGTCCTGCGAGTCGCTTGGAGCAGGTGAGGGAGTAGGATTGTTGGCCGGCTCAGTGTTGGAGGGTGTGGCTGGAGCCGGGATATTGTTTGGATCATTGGACGGCGTGTTGTTGTCTGGCGCAGGAGCAGGAGTATTGTTCGGATCATTGGACGGTGTATTATCGGCTGGTGTTGGAGCCGGGTTGTCGTCAGGCACAGGTGTGACATCCACGCCCAGCTTTTTTTTCAGTTCAGCAGCTTCTTCCGGTTTAAGTTGTTTTGAGCTCAGTGCAGTCTCGATCTTCTTAAGTATGGTCTGTTTGATTCCCTCTTTATAACTGGCAGGCAGGTTGTCAGGCAGCTTGTTGAAATTCTCCACCATTCTCAAAAAAGTGGGATACATCTGAGAATGTGCAACATATCCATCCCCAGCTCCCAGGGTCTTCTTCAGGCTGTCCGCTTCGGCCTGAGTGAGGTTGCCAAGCTGCACGGCCCGTTCGATTGACTGGACTATGCTCTGCCTGACCGTTTCCTTGTAGCTCGCGGGCAGGCTGTCAGGAAGTTTATTGAAGTTTTCGATCATCCGCACAAAGGTAGGGTAAGCAATGGACTGAGGTGTATAATCTGTGCTGATCCCGAGTTTCCCTTTCAACTCAGTTCCTTCGTCCGCAGTCAGGTTGCCCATCTTGATGGCCCGTTCGATCGACTTGAGAATGCTGGTTCTGTACATTTCTTTCTGATAGTCAGGCATATTGGCAGTCATTTTATCGAATTTCTCGATCATCCGCACATAGGTGCCGTAAGCAACAGAGTGTCCGTCTTTCACCATGAACATCCGTCCCTGTGTATCTCTTGTGATTTCCGGGAGTCCATCAGGATCAATATTATCGTTTCCACCTGAGTCTTTGGAAAAATATTTTTCAACTGCAGAAAGATCAGTTGGCTGGACGGCATTCAAGACAACATCTTCCGCCCACAGGCTGCTCACGCCTAAAATAATTGCACTGAAAACGACTAGAATTGTGTTTTTCATGATTTCCCCCTCCTGCTTTCCTTAAATCCATTCTAATCAACTTGTGGATGGGTTCCAGTTACAATTTGCTGCACAGCGTTTACAAAGCCAGGCGTTCTCTGTAAAATAATTATAAAATGCAAGAGGCTCAATGAAGATTCCATCATTCCAGATCGGCATTACAGACCACTGCAACCTCAAATGCATCCATTGCGGCCAGAATGCCTGCGAGGGTTACGGGCACCCAGGTGGATTGGGACCGCTGCCGTTTCATCAGGGAAAAAAAGGATTCATGGATGAAGGGCTTTTCAGACGGATCATGGACGACATTGAGAAAAATGAAATCAACTTTGACGTCTTCAATTTTTTCTGGTTCGGTGAGCAGTTTCTGCATCCCCTTACCCTGAAATTCTTGAGACAGATATTTGATCAGTACCGAAGGAAGCCTTTTTTTCATAAATTCTTTCTGCATACTAACGGAACACTGTTTAATCAGGACTTCGGAAGCCTGATCCTGGATTTCTGCCGTGAATTTCCTGATCTCATGTTCAGGCTTTATTTTTCGCTGGACGCAGGTGGCAGGGAAGATTTTTTCAACATCAAGCGCAGCGACGATTATGAACTGGTGGAGAGAAACATTGTTGATTTTATTAAAAAGCGGCAGAATTTTGGCATTCAACCGCAGGTCGTGCTGGGGTTCATAGTTCTGCCTGAAAATCGTTCAGCTGCCGGGAATTTTCTTTCGCACTGGCAGCAGGTGTTCGCTGATCTGGGCAGGGAAGTCACTGTAACTGTAAATTCACCGCATGAGACTGCAGACTGCCTTTACCTCCGCGTAGCATATCTCCCTCTACAGGCAAAATTCGAGAGATTGTTCCAGGAAACTGCTGTGGAACTCGGACTGATGTCTCCAAAAGTTCTTCTTACAGAAGGCATCGAGCGTCAGACAGTGATGCAGTTGATCGACGGAAAAACACTGAAATCAGTGTCACCTGTGCGACCTGCCTGCCCGGCCCCATTCAGAACAGTTACAGTGAACTGGGATGGTCGCCTGGCTGCCTGCTGCTCTGACTATGAATTCGAGGTGAAACTGCCTTCACTCACTGAAATGAACCTGACCGATGCCTGGCTCTCGGCTGTTTACCAGGACCTGCGGTGCAGTCAGCTGAGCGGAGATTTATCGGCATACCCCCGCTGCGAACATTGCGGAAACATTGACGCGCTGCCTTTGAGCAAAGCTGAAATCGAGCTGGCAATACAGAACGGCATGCTGCAAGATCCAAAAAAGAAGGGGCCTTGAGGACCCCTTCTTGAATCAGATACAGTTATTTTATCTGCTGTTTCAATGATGCGATCTCTTTCTCTACCGATTTGTACGCCTGTTCGGCTGCAGCGGCTGAAGATACAGTGATCTCCCAGTTTTCGCCCTGCATGTCCAGATCCAGCATACGCCAGGCCTCATAAGCGGCATCTTTAGCGATCTTCACACTCTGCACTGCGGGGCTGAAATCATACTGGCCCGGATTCACCAAGGTCTGCGGCAGAATTTCAAGACCATAATTCACCTCGTCCACCAGGGAAACATTGCCATCCAGAAGCGGCAGCAGTCTCTGCTTGAGCCATTCCAGTTTTTCAAGAGAAACCGGCTTTTCGCTGAGCAGAGAGTCGATCCGCCTGCAACTGGAAGCAATGGAACTCAGATTGCGCTCAATTGCCTCGAGAATGCGGATGTGCCCGAGACTTCCCGGATTGTTCAGTGATTTTACGTTGCCACGGTTTTCCAGTCCCCAGACCAGCTGGCGCACCAGGCGTTCCATCTGATACTGGTAGGGAGAGATGCTGGCATTGAAATTGTTTTTCACGCTTTTGGCGTCCAGGGCGGTGAAGGAAGCAATGCAGGACTGGAAAGCATCCTGGCAAATCTTGCCGGTTGAGAGTATTGTGGCGATGTTGTAGCGGTCCTCGTAATAATGATGTCCATTTTCGTCATAAAAATCATAGACATAATCGCGGTAGGCAGTCTTGAGCACGTTGACCTGTTTGACTGTTTCGGCAAGTCCGGCCGTGATTTTCGCGGAAAGGGAATCAAAATCAGCCTTGACTGCAGTAAGTTTTTCCGCTGCTGGAAGTGCTCCTGGCTCGAACAGCCCAACCTTGTATCTGAATACATCGAAAAGGTCACGGTATGCCTTGTCGCAATCCGTGTTGGCCGTGTCCAGCAGTTTCACCACAATTCCGATGCTTCTGGCCTCTGTCTGGAACATGACCTCTGGCATATCATTCAGGCTTCCCGCAGCCTGGCTCGGAGCCTGGCTGATCGACAGCACAGCTGCGGCCAGCACTCCCATTACTTGCTTTCTCATTGCATACCTCCTATTTTTGAAGCTTTTTCCCGGATGATTTTCAGAGATCTGCCATCATCCGGTCTGATGATTTGATTGTATCCCTGATAACTGGGGATTCCAGTTACAATCTGCTGCATCGGAAGATAGAAGATGAAAAATATGAACTATACTTCGCTGTCATGATTGTAGGGATTTGTTATAATGTTTAAAATTGCATTACTAAATATCCTCTAAAGGGAAGAAATCCATTGATGAATTCCGACTACTTCCGCCTGATCCGTGAGCTGTACCCTTATCAGAAGCACACCCTGCAGCTGGAGCTGACCGACAGGTGCAATCTGGCCTGCCCGTCCTGCAATCAGGGCATGGGAAGCAGGGAAGTGCATGGAAAAGAGAGTGGATTTCTGCATCCCGGGCTGTTCCGCAAGATCATGGACGACTTAAAAAAATCCAGGATGCGCTTTTTCGAGATCCAGCTTTTCTGGTTCGGGGAACCTCTTTTACATCCTGATTTTGATCACATTTTTTCGCTGCTGCTGCTTTTAATGGAACAGGACTCGCTGTTCGCCCAGATCGATCTGCATACTAACGGGATGAAGCTGGACGGCAGAATCAGGGATCTGCTGCTTTTTTCAGATATCAAAATGCCGATGCTGACGATTTCTCTAGATTCCATAAAAAAGGAAAATTACAATCGCATCCGGGTCGGCGGAGAACTCGATAAAGTGCTTTCCAATATCCGGAAATTTGTGGAAACCCGCGAAACTCTAGGTCAGCTGCTGCCTGCTTTGCGGATTCAGTTCCTGCTGCAAGAGGCAAACAGGGAAGAGCTGCCTGCATTTATTGATTACTGGAAGGAGTATTTCCGGAACTGCTCGCGCAGTAACGCTGTTTTTCAGGCTGCCAAAGCGCATTTTGACAAGGAATCGTACAGAGCGAAATATCCGAAGCATGATTCGGGATGCTCCTTATGGCCTGCTGAGATATTCACTGTCAATCATCCAATTTATCCTCACGAAACCTGGAAACTGGACTTGTTGAAAGTTTCGAAAATATTTAAGGATACTGTCTGGATCAAGCGCCCCAATTTCAAACCAGAGTCCAGGCAGCTTGAAACAGACCGCCTGTTCGACGAAGTCAAGGCATCCTTTGGCTTGAAAAGCCATGAAGAAGACGGATTCCGCCTGGTGATTGAACGGGACAATCAGTTTCCACCTTTTTCGCTGGAATATTTCGGGACAAGACCTCCCTGCGCTGCGCCATTTTTCAAACCTGTAGTACGCTGGGACGGGACTCTCAATATGTGCTGCAATGATCCGCTCGGCGAACTGGCGCTTGGAAACCTGCACGAGCTGAGTTTCGACGAGCTCTGGTTTTCTCAGCAGGCCAAAGCAGTCCGGGAAGCAATGCTCGAGGGTAAATTCAATGATCTGAAAATCTGCAGAGACTGCCGGAACATGGATGGAATCACGATCACCAGGGAACAGGGGCTGGAATTCATGAAAAAATACCAAGGGAGCCGGGCATGAGAAAACATGCGTTTCTCATGGTGCTGATCTGCAGATTTTCGTATCTTCAGGCAGGTGATGTTTTCTGGGCTGCAGAACATGAGCTCTGCCAGAAAATCCTACAGCTGGATTCGATTGAGCAGAAACTCGACAATTTCTCACCGATCCTTGAAGAAAACAGAGATCTGTTCGAAGTGTTTTCCCGCTGCAGCGATCTTGAGAAAGCTTTGAACTGCCTGGGGCTGAATTATTTACGGTCGACTTCAGCGGAACTTCCACTGAACGCTCCTACCGGTACCCTGGAAGTCATGCGCGAAAAGCCTGAAATTGCGATCGACGGCGATTTAGACCCTGTGTATAAGAAAACCCAGGTGATTGTGATTGAAGGTGGTGAACTGAGGTTCATCAGATATGGGTATAGGCTCTGGGGATTTTTCAGGATCAATGCAGAAATGGAAAAACTGATGAGTACATATTACAGTTATGACAAAGCGATTGAGCGTTACAGGCTGTCTGTAAATGAAAACCCCCGCATCTGTGAATTCTATCTCTACAACCTGCGGAAATGCACTGTGGATCACTGGAAATTTACATTGACCGAGGGATTGAAGATTGTAAGGTATTATTTCAATGCCAAGCTTCCTTCTGAGGGAGGTTTTATCTACCTGGAAAAATATTCTCTGAATGGAGAAAGTAAAATACTGCCTGCCAGGACACTCTACTGCACCTATTTTTTCAGAAAATCTCCAGGATATTTTAGCGGAAACCAACTTCCTTCCTTTGAAACCTCAGGCATAGACTGGCAGAGCCAGTTGCTCATGAAATACAAGGGTCTGCTGATCGCTCCCTCCAGGACTGTGCCGTATGAACAGTTGAATGATCTGTCCGAATTCTCAGGTTTAGTCACCTGGCAGGGCGAATTCGGATTGAGGCTGGATCCGGATGAATACAGGCTGATATTACCGGGTACTCCGGGCAATGTTTTCACTATAAAATTTTGACAATATCAAATCACAGCATTATAATTTTTTGAAAATATGAATAGTTGATGACTGGAGCAGGGTCTAGATGTAAATCACTCTAAACAAGCAATTTTCCTGACCATTTCCGAATTAACCTAACTTGAAGTCTTTCCTGCAACCTACTGACTGTTCATAGAGCCTCTTGCAAAATGTTCGTATTTTGAAAATCAGAGCGGGACATTTTCCGGAGGCTGGATGCCGTCATTTTCAGCATTGGAGCAGTTAATGAAAGCCAAACTTCAGAAATTTTTATTGTTTCCCTTGATCATCTCAGTACTTCTGACCTATTTTTTATACCTGAATCCGATGTTTCCTAAACTGGCGCTGCTGTCATATGACCGCATGGTGCACTTCGATACTCCTGCAGCCGACCAGTTCCCGAGCAAGGCAGTCATAGTAGCCAGGGACGACAAAACTTACAGCTATCTTGCTGAGCACACCAAAGAAATTGGAGTTTTCAATCAGAACGACAGGTCCCTGTTCCGCTGGTGCTTTGCCAAAGTACTCGACAGACTGCAGCCCATGGAACCTGCAGCCATCGGTTTCGATTTCATTTTCCAGGATGAAACTGTCCCCCCGGAAGCTGACATGGAGTTTGAAAAGTCAATCCAGAAGATCCGCAACGTTTCAAGAGTGGTTCTGGCAACCAAAATGCTGGAAGAAAAAATGCCGGATAACTCCCTTAATTTTCAGATGGTGAAGCCATATAAGAGAATTTCAGATCTTGCTTACTCGTTCGGTGCGATCAATATGCCTTTTGATGACGATGGCACAGCTCGCTGTTCATACCTGTGGTTCAAGGGGAAAAAAGTGGAAGATCCAGTTGAGTATTATTCCTTTGCCTTGAGCCTTTTCCTGGCAGCTAATTATTCCAAACCGGAAAATGCGAAATTCGTGCTGGACAGATATCCGAACCTGATGAGAATTCCCATGGGATCTCTCTCGGATGAAGAAAACGGTCCTGGCAATTCGGCTGAAGTTTCAACCACTAAAAATGCACAGGGTAAAGAACCCGAATATCAGAATTTCAAAGTTAAGTATGTAGATTCCCGTTTCTGCAGCTTTGCAAAGATTAACCATACGTTCTGGGGTGGAACCGGTACCATACCGCAGATTCCCCTTTATTATTTCCTGGATGACAAGATCTGGGAAGAGAAGAAAAAGGAAATCGAAAATCTGGTAAGGGACAATGTAGTGATGGTCGGTCCGACTTCCCTTGAAGATCAGGATTTTGTAATCACTCCCTGGAAAGTGGAATCCAACAAGAGAATGACAGGAGTCGAACTGCATGCGAATATTTACAACAGCCTTTATTACAGATTGCAGATCTTTGAAATCAGCTCCCGGGTTCTGGGTCTGTCATTTTTCCTGATGATGTGTTTGAGCTATTTTGTGTTTTATTTTTTCAAACCTATCTCCAGCACTTTTTTCCTCGTAACCATCATACTGGTTTTAGTCCTGGGTTCTGCAATGGTGTTGCACAACGACAGATACTTTTTTGACTGCTTGACACCTTCCCTGGGACTGTGCATCAACTTTTTCTATGTACTGGGAATCAAGTATTTCACTGAACAGAAGGAAAAGCTGAAACTGAGGAAAGTGTTCGCCAACTATGTAGATACGAATGTCATTACTGAACTGATGAAGAACCCGGACAAGCTCAAGCTGGGCGGAGAAAAGAGGACGATCACGATCCTGTTTTCAGACGTGGCCGGATTCACAACCATTTCCGAGGCTCTGGGTCCGGAAGACCTGGTTTCCCTGCTCAACGAATATCTTGGAACAATGGCCGACATCGTGATTGAGAGCAACGGCCTGCTCGATAAATTCATCGGAGACGCAGTAATGGCTTTCTGGGGTGCGCCTGTGCCCATGGCCGACCATGCCAAGCGCACTTGTCAGGTAGCGCTGCGCATGCTCAAAAAACTCGGGGAACTGCAGAAGAAATGGGAAGAGCAGAAACTCCCTCGCATCGACATCCGCATCGGCATCAACACTGGTGAAGTGATCGTCGGCAACGTGGGTTCGAGCAAGCGCATGAATTACACGATTCTGGGCGACTCCGTGAATACCGCTGCCCGTCTGGAACCGGCCTGCAAACAATATGGAGTTCGTACCCTGATTTCCGACAACACCATGGAACTCGTGAAGGACGACTTTATTCTCAGAGAAGTTGATCTGGTACGCGTCAAAGGCAAGTTCAAACCTACCGGGATTTATGAACTGATCGCCGAAAAAAGTGAGGCAGCCAGCATGGACCTTAAATACCTCGATTGTTTTTCTGAAGCCTTAGCATTATACAAGCAGATGAAATGGGATGAGGCCATTGCCAAGTTCCACGAAGTATATGAAATGAAGCACGACAAGACCAGCAAGATCTATATTGATCGCTGCGAGGAATTCAAGAAGGATCCACCTTCAGCAGACTGGGACGGCGTGTACGTGATGACTACGAAATAATTTGTAAGGGCAAACGGCTGTTTGACCCAACAACTGACGGGTGTGTTGGAATGAAATGGGAAGTGCAGGCGCATAAACAGAATTTGGTCGGTGAGATTTGCAGGACTCTCAAGCTGCCTGAAGTGATCGCCAGAATTCTGGTCAACCGTGAAGTGAACAGTGTAGCTGAGGCACAGATGTTCCTTTACGGGGACTTGAAAATGCTGCATTCCCCGGAACTCCTGTCCGGTGTGGATTTGGCCGTGGAACGGATCAAGAAGGCTGTAGCAGGCAATGAAAAAATCATCATTTTTGGTGATTATGACGTGGACGGGATCACTTCCATCGCGTTGCTTTATAATTTTTTTCTGCAGATCGGCAAGCGGGTGGATTATTATATTCCCGAGCGCCAGTGCATGGGTTACGGCCTGAACATTGATTCAATCAAGAGATTGAAACAGACAGGGTATGACCTGATCATTACCGTGGACTGCGGGATCTCCAATGTCGAAGAAGTCAGGTTTGCCGAAGAACTGGGAATTGACGTGATCATTACAGATCATCACGAACCCCTCGACGTGCTTCCGCCGGCTGTGGCGGTGCTTAATCCGAAACGTCCTGACGAAAAATACC
>JAQTZZ010000079.1 GCA_028687545.1 Candidatus Wallbacteria bacterium | reverse complement strand
AGGGAAGTTCGGACATCTCCAGCTCCAGTTTTCCGTCAAAGACCAGGATATTGGTTTCGCCTTTCCTGAGCATCTCTAACGTCTGATTTTCGAGTCCTGCCGGAGTGGCGTCATTCTTGTTCAGAACCAGCAGGCGTTTTTTCAATGAAATCAGGTTGTAATAATAAATAAAACCCTGTTCCTGCTCCGTGAATTCTGTTTTCCTGATATCCACGCCTTCTTCGAGCTGTTTTTTCAATCTTTCGCAGAGAGCTGTTTCAGCATCCATTACTTCGCGCTCATTTTTTTTTGCGCATTTCATGCTCAATTTGATCTTTTCGCAGCGTTTATCCAGTATTTCCAGATCCTTGAAGGAAATCTCAGACAGCAGTTCCTGGTATTCTCGGGCCGGATCGATTTTGTCACCGAACGGATAATAAATCGACTGGTCTTCAAACAGCCGCAGCACGAAAACCAGCAGCTCGCACTTCACCAGTTCCTGAGGAGTGAAAGCAAAAGCCTGGTTACCGTCGTTCCGGAAATCGCTGACTGCGATCGTGGCATAGGTGGTTTTTTTGGGATTGTGCATATCTGAAAGCTTGGCCAGCCTGCGGTCCGAGATTTTCATCTCGCCCAGCACCTGCGCATCAGCCTTCACTTCTCTGATCCCTGTAATGATTTTGAAAATCGTGGTTTTGCCACTATTTTTGGCACCGAGGATGGCGGCTCTGGACATTGAAGCTCCCTTTTGTTTGCGTACTCTTGATTTCAGTAGAATCTATTGCATGAACCTGATTTTGTCAAAATCAGTAAAGTAATTTTTCCTTGCAAAATAATTCTGAATCTGTAAAATTATATTAAGTATAAAAGTATCTGGAGGATAAATTGAAAAAAGACAAGGCAATGCAGGACTCCCTGCAGATGATCGAAAAATCCCAGATCGCCCTGCTCGGCAGCGTTGACGACCAGGGCTTCCCAAACATCAAAGCCATGCTGAAAATGAAAAATGAAGGACTCCGGGAATTCTGGTTTTCCACCAACACCTCATCCAAACGTGTCTCCCAGTTTAAAACTAATCCTAAGGCTTCCGTCTATTTTCTGGACCAGCCGACCTGGAAAGGCCTGATGCTTACAGGCACAGTTTCCATCCTGAATGACAGGAAATCGCGCGAGCTGGTCTGGCGGAACGGCTTTGAAAAATATTATCCGCTGGGAATTGATGACCCTGACTACTGCGTGCTGAAATTCACAGCGCATCAGGGCAATTTTTACCACAATCTGGAAAACCTGACATTCGAGCCGTGATGTTGCCAGATAAAACTTAATCCAGCCGATTCGTAAATCCATGAAGTTGGTATGTTGTAAGAATAGGGAACATTTTTCATACATACTAACCTATAAACATACTAACCTACCAACCTCTTGCAGTGAACAAACGATTGCATTAAAACGTTTATAATCTATTGGCAAACTGCCCCCGATTCATTATAATGATGCCAGTTCTCCCCGGAAAAGAGGAACAGATGGAAAAGACTAGAAATTTCTGCATAATCGCCCATATCGACCACGGCAAGTCCACGCTTGCGGACAGGCTGCTGGAGATCACCAACACTGTACCTGAACGCGAACAGCGCGCCCAGTATCTTGACAGCATGGATCTGGAACGTGAAAAAGGCATCACAATCAAGGCCAGCGCAGTCACGATGTTTTACAAGGCAAAATCCGGTGAAACCTATAAGCTGAACATGATTGACACGCCAGGGCATGTGGACTTCACCTATGAAGTTTCCCGGGCCATCGCATCCTGCGAAGGAGCGCTGCTCGTGGTGGACGCCTCCCAGGGCGTGGAAGCGCAGACTCTCGCCAACGCCTATCTGGCGATCGAACACAATCTCGAAATAATACCTGTGATCAACAAGATCGACCTGCCCTCTGCAGATATAGAGCGCTGCAAGCGGGAACTGGAAGAAATCATCGGTCTGGACGGGGAAGGAGCAGTTCTGATTTCTGCGAAGACCGGCCAGAACGTGGATGCTGTACTGGAAGAATTGATCAAACGGATACCGGCTCCGTGCGGAGATCGGGAACAACCTTTGAAAGCCCTGGTTTTTGACGCCCAGTATGATAACTACAGAGGAGTCATCACCTATATCAGGGTCCAGCAGGGTTCGATCAGAACCGGAGAAAAGATCCTTTTCATGCAGGGCGGGAATGTTTTCGAAGTCAGTGAAATCGGAATTTTCAATCCTACTTATAAGCCTACCCAGATCCTGACATCCGGCGATGTGGGTTATGTGATGGCAAATATCAGGACTGTGGCGGAAGCCATGGTCGGCGACACAATCACCAGTGCGCTGAAGCCGGCTGGCGAAAAAATCCCGGGTTACAGAGTGCTGAAGCCCATGGTGTTCTGCGGTCTGTATCCCTCGGAAAATGAAGAATATCAGGCTTTACGCGAAAACATCGAGAAATATCAGCTCAATGACGCGGCTTTTGTTTTTGAACCTGAAACTTCCGCAGCCCTGGGAGCCGGCTTCCGCTGTGGTTTTCTGGGACTCCTGCACCTTGAAATCGTGGTGGAGCGTCTGAAAAGGGAATACGGGCTGGACCTGATCAGCACCATCCCCAGCGTGATCTACCGCATTACAGGGATGGACGATAAAGTCCTGGAAATCGACAATCCGCTGAAACTTCCGGATCCCTCGTCAATCAAACAGATGGAGGAACCGGTCGCAGACTTGAAAATCTATACGCCTGAGAAATTCGTGGGCGGCATGATGGAACTGCTCAAGCAGAAGAGAGGAACTTTCAAGAACATGCATTACATCGGCGGACGCGAAAGGGTGGAGCTCAGCGCTGTGGTCCCGCTTTCAGAGCTGATCATTGATTTCTACGACAAGCTCAAATCCCGGAGCAGCGGCTACGCTTCGATGGAATACGAACTTTCAGGCTATCAGAGCGCCGAACTGGTGCGCGTGGACATCCTGGTCAACGGCGACCAGGTGGACGCCTTTTCCCAGATCTGCACCAGGGAGCGGGCTTACGACCGGGGCAGGATCCTGGTGGAGCGGCTCAAGGAAGTGATTCCGTCTCACATGTTCACGATCCCGCTGCAGGCCGCCATCGGCGGGAAAATCATCGCCCGCGAGACAATCAGAGCCATGCGCAAGAATGTGCTGGCCAAATGTTACGGAGGCGACATCACCAGAAAAAGAAAACTGCTGGAGAAGCAGAAGGAAGGCAAGAAAAAAATGAAAGCCATGGGCAGCGTTTCGATTCCGAACGAGGCCTTTACCAGAGTTTTGAAACTATCGGACGATTGAGGTGACAATGAATCTCTCGGACTCACTGCAGCAAAGTCTTTCCAGCTCCTCTCCCCTGGCATTTCTGATCGCCTTTGCAGGCGGCCTGCTGACGAGCCTGACTCCCTGCATCTATCCTCTGATACCAGTGACGATCGCTTTCATCGGCGGCCTGAGTAGAGGCAACCGCAGGCTGGCCTTCCTTTATTCACTTGTCTATACGCTGGGGATTGCTTTTATCTATGCCGGGCTCGGCGCTTTCGCCGCAGTCTCAGGAACCATGTTCGGCACCTGGGCCAGTTCAGCCTGGGGAGACTTTCTGATGGCCAATGTCTGTATCATCTTCGCGCTGTCATTTTTCGGCCTTTTTGAAATCAACTTCAACCTGGTCAAGGGCAACATTAAAAGCCGCAATGCCTTTCTGCTGGCCTTTGGAACAGGTGCCCTCTCCGCTCTGACCGCATCAGCCTGCACAGCCCCGGTCCTGGCTGTGCTCCTCACTTATGTGGCGCGGAATCAGAACATCATCTATGGCACGCTGCTGCTCTTTTCCTTCTCCATCGGACTGAGCCTGCTTTTGATGCTGGCAGGCACATTCGCCGGTTTCCTCTCATCCATTCCCAGAGCCGGCAGATGGATGCTGGCAGTCAAGGCATTCTTCGGGATACTCCTGCTTCTGATGGGTGAATATTATCTCGTCAGGTCAGGAGGAAAGAACTTTTTCAGCGTAACTCAGTCACCAATTCCAGTGAAAGTTCAGATCTCGTCTGTTGAATCAGCCGAGGTTCAGGCACAGACGGCCACAACTGCAGAGCCCGGACCGGCCCTTCCAGAGAGCATCAAACCTGAAATGGCAGATTTCACTCTTCCCTTTTATGACAATTCCGGCAATCAGTTCAATTTGTACAGGAGCATCGGGCAGAAAAACCTGGCCTTCCTGTTTTTCGCCACCTGGTGTCCATCCTGCATGGAGGAACTGCCGCAATTATCCAAAATTCAATCACAATTTCCTCACACCCGTTTTATCGCAGTCTCAAATGCGGAATCGGCTCAGAAAATTTCTGATGCTTTCGCCGCCAGAGGCATCACAGTAGAATGCGTAAACGATCCTGACGGCGCAGTTTTCAGGCAGTTCAATGTAAATGCGATCCCTGCAGTGCTGTTGATCGACCGCAGTGGAAAACAGGTGCTGCTCGGTAATCATCCGGTGGAAAAAATCGAAGAGGAGCTTAAGAAAATCGATGGAAAGTAAAATCAGCGGGTTTTTCAAAAAACTCACGAATTACGGGCTGACTTTTGATGATGTGCTGCTGGTGCCGCAGAAATCCCAAGTCCTGCCGATAGAGGCAGACCTGACCACCCGGCTTACCCGCAACATTTCGCTCAACATCCCTTTCATCTCTGCGGCCATGGACACTGTCACAGAGAGCAGGATGGCGATCGCTCTTGCTCTGCACGGAGGCATCGGCATCATCCACAAGAATCTGGATATCAAGTCCCAGACAGCCCAGGTTCTAAAAGTCAAACAGTATCTGAACGGCCTGATTGAAAATCCGGTGACATTCTTTGATGACCAGAGCCTGGAAGAAGTCCTCTCTGCGATCAGGGAAAATAATTACGGCTTTTCAGGCTTCCCGATCATTGACAGGAACGGAAACCTCAAAGGGATCATCACAGGGCACGACCTGAAATTTCTGTCTGAGAAAAAGAATTTGAAAATCCGGGATGTGATGTCGCCCAGGCTGATCACCGCACCTCCCAAGACAGACATCAGGACAGCCTATGAAATTTTCAAGCGGGAAAAGATCGGAAAACTTCCACTCTGCGATAAGGGTGGAAAACTCTGCGGATTATACAGTTTTACAGACGTCAAAAATATCATCGAGAATAAAACGCCGATGGTGCTGAGAGACAAATTCCACCGCCTGCGCGTGGGCGCTGCGGTTTCACCCTACGACTGGGAAAGGGTGCTTGCCCTTCACGAGACAGGTTGTGACTGCGTGGCAGTGGATACCGCGCACGGGCACAGCCACAGGGTAGTCGATTTTGTGAGGGACCTGAAAAAAAAGTATCCCCGGATCGAAGTGATTGCCGGAAATATCGCTACAGGCGAAGCCGCTGCCGATCTGATCAGGGCGGGTGCCGACGCACTCAAGGTGGGAGTCGGACCCGGGTCGATCTGCACCACCAGGATCGTCACTGGAGTAGGAGTTCCACAACTGACTGCGATTTACGAGGCAGCCTGCATCGCCCGCAAATCAAAAGTCCCTGTCATCGCTGACGGAGGCATCAAATATTCAGGCGATGTCCCCAAAGCTTTAGCCTGCGGAGCAGATTCAGTGATGATGGGGAAAGCTTTAGCCGGGACAGACGAAAGCCCTGGTGAAAAAATAATCTACAACGGACGCAAGTTCGTGCTCTACCGTGGAATGGGCTCGCTTGGTGCCATGCAGTCAGGCGCAGGCAGCCGCGAACGCTATTTCCAGGGTGACACTCCTGTTCAGAAGCTGGTGCCTGAAGGAATCGAAGGCATGATCCCGTATGTAGGGTCAGTCACTGAAATCCTCGGCCAGTTTACCGGCGGTCTCAGGAGCACGATGGGCTACTGCGGTTCGGCCGATCTCGACCAGTTCCGGAAAAAAGCGGAATTAATCCAGATCACTCAGGCTTCACTGACTGAATCGCATCCTCATGGAGTAGTGATTACCAAGGAAGCCCCGAATTACAGAGCACCCAAGGTGGAATGATTATAATTTGAGCTTCCTGAACTCTTCCCTGAGCCTGTCTCTGGTCACCTGCGGACCTTCCACATAGATCTTGGCTCCTGCCAGGATGTCGATAAAACCAAGTTCATTTTTGTATCTGGGCACAATATGAAGATGCAGATGCTCGATGCTGGCGCCTGAGGCCTCGCCGACATTGAAACCGAGGTTAAAACCTTTGGGACTGTAAATCCGATCCAAAATGTCCATGCTTTTTTTCTGGAGCATGATCAGTTCATCCCATTCCGAGGCTGAAAGTTCGCGGACATCGGTCAGGTGCCGCTTGGGAAAAATCATGATATGGCCTGGATTGTAAGGATACAGATTGCACGCTACCTGAAGGCTCTTCCCCTCGTGGACATCCAGAAGCTCCACAATGCTGTCCTTGTTTTCATAAGCACAGAGAATGCAGCGGACGGCAGGGCGCTTGTTTCTACGGACATAGTCGAATTTTTCGGGGATGAAGAGGTTACTTTTCACTTGAATTGCCTGCAGGTCCTGCCGGGAGCTCATGGTCTTTCCTGATCGGCAGGAATTTCTTGTAGCATTCCTCGTAAATCTGGCAGTAAGTGCAGCAGTTCCGTTCCAGATTGCGCTCTCCGCGGTACCAGTTGATGCGGCACATTTCAAAATTCTGGCAGCGGGTGCAACAGAACCAGTTCATCTTTGTAAGATTCTTGCGTTTGATGTCTTCAAGCAGAGTGGCCATCACCACGATATTGTTGGGATTGTCTCGGTCGTCCATCAGCCTGTAAAAAAGAGCGACTTCATCGTCTGATCCATATAAATGGACGATGAAAAGTTCTTCCAGAAAAAGCGGATGATATTTCCCAAAAGGCATGCCTATTCCTCAGCAGTTTATTCTAGTTTATTATAATATTCTTTCAGGACTTTTTCCAGGTGCCAGTTCAAAAATGCAGACAGAACATAAATAATTTCCCCGGCAGATACCTCTTTACCGTTTTCAGACAGATACTCGCATACACCCTTCTCAAGCGATTTCCAGAGCCGCAGGGAGTCCGCAGGACAGTTGAACAGAAGTTCTTCCCCGGGATTGTCGGTCTTTAATCTGTCGTTAAGGTCTCGCAACCTCACGATCAGATTGTTCACTTCGAACACAAAATCATCCATGTAATTTCAGGCCGGAGTTCATCTAGTTATCCATTAAATCCTTCCTGTTTTCAGCCAGTCTGGCTCTGAGCTTCAGGATCGCCTGAGTGTGCATCTGTGAAATGCGGCCTTCCGACAGATTCATGATCTTGGCAATTTCTTTCAAAGTCAGTTCCTTGAAATAATACAGTGATACCACCAGCTTTTCCTGGGGAGTCAATTTTTCTAGCTCGGCCAGGATCAGGCTCTTGACTTCCCTGCGGTAAGCCTCTTCTTCAGGACCCGCATTCCTGGTGTCCACAAAAAACTTCAGTCTGTCGCTGGACCCCTGGGCATCGCCGTCTGATTCATAGGCGAATTCTTCGAGAGAAAGTATCAGGCTCTTCCTGGATTCATTTAGAAATTCCTGGATTTCCTCGACAGCCACACCCATTTCCTTTGCCACTTCTTCATCCTTGGGAGTACGCCCCAGCTTTCGCTCCAGTTCATTGACGGTTCTATCGAGGAGCCTGGCCCTGCTTCTTACCAGGCGCGGAGCCCAGTCCAGCTTGCGGATGGCATCCAGAATTGAACCTCTGATCCTCTTTTTTGCGTATGTCTCAAATTTCACGTTGAATTCAAGCGAAAACTTGTCGATGGCGTCCAGCAGCCCGAAAATGCCGTAGCTGATCAGGTCGTTGACGTCCACGCTGGGGGGCAGATTCATAGCCATCCTCATGGCCACGAACTTCACCAGCGGCGCATAGCGTTTGATGATTTCTTCCTTGACCTTTGGGTCGTTCTTTTCCTTATACCGGACAAATAGTTCTCGGGGATCAAGCGTACTTTCGCTCAAGACACTCCTCCATCTCTTTTAGGCAGGATTGGGCTTCGTCAGAATGATTGAAGCAGAAGACCCTGATCCGTTTGCGGGCAGAGATATACGGCAGCCAGAATTCTTGAGTTGCCATGAATTCCCTGCTGAAATCCCGTTGCTCGCATAATACGGCGACCACTTCGAAGTAATAGCCTCTAAGCTCTTCAGCGTGGTAAATTCTGCCGCTTCCCTGGGTATCGCCGAAATTCCCGTGATAGCTGCAGACTACAGCGCCATCCCGCCCCAGTTCCCCGATGTTTTTTGAATTTATTTCAGGCTCGTTCAGCCTGATAATTTCTATTTTGATGCTCCTACCCCTGGTTTGTCCGAGCTCTGATCCAGTAAACCTCTTATACAGCAGAGCCACATTTGGAGCCAGGGTGTTGGATACCGGAAGCTCGACCTTGGAATACGAAAAGCCTGATTCGGTAAGCCACGAACTGATCGCACCCGCAGCCGAACTGTCTGAAGCCAGCGCCAGATTCCCATAGAATCCTGCCCACTTCGCCAAGAATTCGAACTGTTTCTTTCCCATCAGCTCAGCATTGTCAATCACCATGTATTCTCCCGCTTGGAACAGTTCGATTTTTTCTTCATTACCGATCCATTCGTAAAGCTCGAAGGGACTGGTAGCTTCAGAACCGCACATTTTACTAATGTATCGGATGAAATCCTTAAAACCTAAGTATCCGGACCGCTCTCCATCGAATTCCGGAAGCAGCGGGTCTTTGATTAAAATCAGATCAGGGGAATCCAGCATCTTCAACGACTGGAGTGTGGAAAAGGCTTTCCTGAGAAAGGTCGTCTTGCCGGAACCAGGGGGACCGCTGACCAGCAGTATTCCGCCTTCGTAAGGACATTTCTCCGTCACTTTTAATGTGCCCTTTCCAAGCAGGCGGAGGGACAGAAAAAGTTCCTCCGGAATTTCCCCCGGATTCCGGGGTGTTTTCTTCCAGAATATCCTGTAATCATCTCCTTCAAGAATAACTTCAGCCAGGCGCAATTTGATCAGGAAATAGCAAAAAATGCTGTCCCTGCTGAGCGCCGGATTACCACTCAGTTCGAGATACTTCTTCCAGAAATCGATTTTGCGAAATGTCGGTGCAGGACCCCTTGCCGCAGGGACCCGGGAGTTGACGGTCGGTCCGCAAATCAAACCCTCTGCAGGAAATTCCCTGATGATCTGTTCTTTTGAGAATTCATCAGTTCTGGTTAAAAAAAACAAGAGTTGAGAATATGTCAGAGATTTCAAACCTGCTAGCTGCAGAAGATACTTCAGGGAAAAAGCGGAATCATAAAAGAGCAGAGTATCGGCGTCAGTGATTACGACCCTGCTCCAGTCCAGGGAGGATATCTTTAAAAATGTCCGGCTGTCACTCAATAACTCAGGATCCAGGACGACGATAGTAGCTGTTTTAATCAGTTCCAGCTCGCTCTCAGGGACACCTTTTTCAAGGATCACTGAAGAAAAATCCAGCATCAGCCGGTATTTTCTGATCAGCTCGCGATAGAGCGGCAGATCCGGGGCTATCAAGAGGCTTCTTCCACCATTCTCCCTGAAAGGAAACAGTTCGACCCGGTCTATGCCTCCGATCAGCATGTCTCCGCCTGACAGGATCTCCTGGACCGTCTCAGTGCTCCAGGACTGCCCGGGAAAATAAAGCCTGCGCCGGTTTTCACAGAGCTTGGGGTTAATCTTCCCCTCTTCCAGACTTGCAGTGCTCTCCTCGCCGGAAAAGAAACCGCTCCTGTCGCTCAGGGAAAGTGATGGATGCAGATCCTTCTGCTTTCCGAGAAAACTCCAGACTGCAAAATCCTGCTGCTGCCTCTGGGTCAGGTTGCGGTCAAAAGACAGCAGCAGCCTGGTTTCAAACCTGACCGGAAAAGCCGAGGGGTCATCGATCACCAGAGATGAAACCGGCGGGAGCCGATAATCATTGTATTCCATGTATCCCTCTGGGCGAACGGAAAAATGACATCCTGGAGCCGCCTGTTCAGTAAATGATATTTCAAAAGGTCTGGCTTTTCGATCAAGAAAATCACGGTCCATTTCCCTGAAAACATTGTATTTCCTGTCAGGCAGGGTGTTATGTACAAAGTGCATTTCCAGGAGATCCTCGCGGGAATAGATTGTCAGAAAATCTTCAGTCCAGGACACCAGATTTTCAGTAAATGCATTTAGGCGTTCCTGCCATTTTTTGAATCTCAGCCACAGGATCTCTTCCCATCCGGTATTTACCTTTTCCAGAGCGAGATCCTGGAAATGACCCCTGATGTTTGAAATCCGGTTGAAAAGTAGTCGAAAATTGGCATCAGCAGTGTGTTCTTTCCCTACCACAATCTGTGGCGGAAGCCTCAGTGAAAGGCGTAATTGCTGTACCTGCAGATGCAGCTTCCGGATTTCCCGTCCGATCCTGGCTGCTTTTCTGGAAGAGATCCAGGGCAAGGCATTCCCGAACTGGGAAATGAAATCCAGGAGCGCAGTCAGATCAAGCTCAGGCCCTGACAGATCGTCGTAAATCAACTCTTCCACATCAAAGGCCAAAGCTTCTCGCCTGGCATGTGCTGCTGTCTGGAAGATCACTCCTTTTCCACTCAAAGATTCCCCGCAGAGTATGGCTGCTTTTTCCCAGTATCTATGGGGGCAAAGTTGATAGGGAAGATTCGTGAAAGCAGTGTAAAAGAAGACAACAGCCCAGTCAGGATCGAACTGCTGGCCGCATAGGTATTCGCAGATGAATTCCAGTGACCTGGTTTGATAGACTGAATCAAAGCTTACCCTGGAAGTCGGGAGGAATTTCCTGTAGAGCAGGCTGAAGCTGCGCTCCGACAGAACGAAGCAATCCATGCTTGGAGAATGCTGCTTGTCCCTCCATTCAGCGTCTTTTAAAAAACTCTCCCCGGCCGCGCGAATTTCCGGGAGCACTGTGCCTGCGGAAAATCCTGAACTCCCGGGTAAAATCGGACGCAATTGATCTGGGAGCAGTCCGCAATGATAAAAAAATCCACGGGTTTCAGGGGAGAATTGTCCGAAAAATTTAAAGATTCTGCCTGGGGACTGGCAGTCAGGAAAAAGTTGACTCAGAAACAGCTCCAATTCACCTTTGTCTAAATGCGGGAAAAGTTTTTCCCGGATCTTTCTCAGGTTTATTTCAGGTAACCCGGTAAGTGCAGAAAGCGCAGGGCAATTTCCAGAGACCGCTTTGTCGGCTTCACAGATATATTCTGTCAGCCTCTCTTCTTCATCTTTGCCAAGCTGTAACTGGTCCAGCAGAATGCCGAGCTTGAATCTGCAGACTTGATACTTTCCTTCTTTCTCTTCCAGAAAGAGATAATTTCCTGATAAAGTGTATTCCTTCGCGTTTTCAACTGAGACAGGCAGAGCCTGGAAATCCTTGATTCGTTCGAAGTTCCCCAGATGGAAATAGCATTTGTCGAGTTCATTGTAGAATTCCTCAAGTTTCTCCCGCTCGATCAGTTCGATCGCTCTTTCAAATTCATGACATTTCAGGTATACCCTTACCAGAGCCCTGATTGAATCCAGATCTTCCTTTTCACGGTAAAGCCTCAGGTAATATTCCCTGGCATGTCCGTAATCTCCGGAGTCATCGAAAATCTGAGCCAGTTCCCGCAACAATTCCCAGTGTCCCCCGCCTTCGTTGAGTACCCTCTGCAGCACTGACTCAGCCAGCTCAAGCTTCCCGGAATTTTTATAGGCTCTGGCGAGCAGCAGGTGTTCCTCATAACCGGTCTCTTCTTCGGAGATCCGGTTGAGGATCCTGATTACGCCTTCATAATCGGCGAATTTGAAATTAAGGGCTGCGGACAGCTTTAAAAAACGTACGTCATCGGATCCCCGGTTGACCAGAGTGTCTACTTCGCGCTTGGCTTCCTTATATCGTATCATCTGAAACAGGATCAGGGCTCTCTGGTAGATGGCTTCAATCTTCAGACCTTCCGCCTCGGTACCTGTGATCACCTGCTCCAGGCAATCAATCGCCTTTTCATCCTTTCTGAACTTCCAGCTCAATTTTCCAAATAGCAGGAGCATTTCCAGATCCTGCGGAAATTTCCTTCTATATTCATCGAGAATCAGCAGAGCGCTCTGTTCGTCTTTCTTTAGATACAGCCCGATTTTCTGCCGCAGAGCCTGCCTGCCGGAAAACTGACTGACTACTGAAAGCGCACGGTCAACGAGCCCTTGTTCGAATA
>JAQTZZ010000078.1 GCA_028687545.1 Candidatus Wallbacteria bacterium | reverse complement strand
CTGGCCCTGAAACTCGATGACGCGAATCCGACCTACCATTTCGAACTGGGTGAAGTGTATTACAACCTGCAGATGCTTGAGGAATCCCTGGAAGAATATCTCCAGACTGTCAAGTTCAATGCCGATTTCGTGGATGCCTACATCAGACTGGGCAGCATCTATTTCAGACAGGGCGATTACGAACAGGCCAGGAAAAACCTGGAACGTTCTCTGGCTATCGATAAGAACAATGCCAAAGTGCACTATGAACTGGGCGTGACGTACGAGGAATTAGGGATGAGCATGGAAGCGATCGGGGCATATGAGCTGTCCCTTAAAATCAATCCTGATTTCATCGATGTGATCTACCGCCTCGGCGGCATCTATAAATCCAAAATGTATTTTGACAAGATGGTGGAACTGTTTAAAAAAGCCATTGAGCTGCGGCCGCGCGACCCCATCTTCTACTTCGAGCTGGCTGAAGCATATCGCAGCCTCGGCAAGAACGGAGACGCGATCAGGAATTACGAGAAATCCCTCAACCTTAATCCGCAGTATCTGGATGCGATTTACAGCCTGGGAGAAATCTACTGGGAAATCCAGGATTTCGACAATCTGGAAACCGTCTACAAGCGCACACTGGAACTTTTCCCGAACAATATCAAAGCTCATTTCGAGCTGGGTAAACTTTACAAGAATAAGTACCTGGTGAATGAGGCGATCACTGAATTCCAGCGGGTGATAGCACTTGACTCAAACCACATGGAAGCAAATCTGATGCTTGGCGAAATCTATGAAGAAACAGGCATGCTGGATGACGCCATTGCGAGGTACGAGTCAGCGCTGAAGATCGACGACAAACAGGGTAAGCTTTATTTCCATCTGGCTACAGTTTATGAGAAGAAAGGAATGGTGGATCAGGCCAATAAATATTACCGCCGAGCGAGTGAACTTGATCCGGAAAATGCCAGGGTTTATTTCAAGCTGGCTCTGGAAGACGAGAAGAAGGGCAACCTGCGCAATGCCGCAGAACGGCTTGAGAAGGCCCTCACCCTGGACACTGAATTCGTGGAAGCCCAGGAAAAACTGGCGGAACTTTACTATCAGCTGGGAGACGATCCCAGAGCCATCAAAGCCTTCAACCAGATGTTGAAAAAGGTCCCGGCGGAGAAAATTGGAGTCAACACCTATTATCATCTTGCAGATTCCTATTTCAAGCTGAAGAATTATGATGAAACCATCAAGACCATTACCAGGGTTATCAATCGTTTCAAAGGTCAGCTCGAACTCCAGTTCATGCTCGGCCGCTGCAAATTCGCACTCGGCAAGTATCAGGAAGCGATCAAACTTTATCAGGAGCTGGTGGAAAACAATTACAAGAATTCCACACTTTTCCTCGAACTGGGTGAAGCCTATCTGAAGCTCAACCAGACCGAGAAAGCCATGCTGGCATTCAGAGAAGCCATCATTCTCTCGCCGCAGGACAGCAATGTCTATCTGAGAATCGCACGTAAGTATAAAGAGAAGGAACTGCTCAACGAAGCCATGGTGATCATCAACAGGGCGATCGAGATCGACAGGAACGATGTGGCTCTGCAGATCGAAAAGGGCAGGATCCTGGCGACTCAGAAGCGGTACGATGAAGCCCTGGAGGAATACGAGAAATTGTCCGCGAGCTATCCGAACAATCCTGAAGTCAGATTCGAACTGGGTGAAATTTACAGCATCAAGGGAAGGGAACTGGAAGCCCTGGAGGAATTCCAGAAGATGGAAGAGCTTGCCCCTGGAGATCCCAAAGTTCACTACCTGCTCGGGGAAAGTTATGAACGCAAGGGAATGACTGAAAAAGCCCTTGATAAATACAGGCAGATTCTCAGGATCAGAGAAGATTACGCCCCTGTCTATATCAAGCTGGCCAGGATCGCCACCAACCAGGAAGAATTCATCAAAGCCGTCAACTACTATCGGAAGTATATCGAGCTCGAACCCTCCAGCACTGAAGGCTTCCGCGGCCTGGCGAACGTTTATGAACATCTCTCTGAATGGGACAACGCCCTCGAATATCATAAGAAAGTCTTGAATTTCGAACCTTACGATATGCCTGCGCTTGAACATATCGGCAAGATTTACCTGAAGATGGAAATGACTGAAAAAGCTCTGGAAACATTCCGGAAGCTGCTTGAACTCAATCCTGAAAAGGCCGAGTATTACATGATCCTTGCCAATGTGGAATTCGAAGGAAAGAGTTACGTCGAAGCATTGCGCAACTACAAAAAAGCCTTCAGTCTCGGCGAAAAGAGCATCGAGGTCGAGGAAAAGATCGGCGAACTTTACATTCTGCTCAATGAAACAGACCTGGCTTTCGACGTTTTCCAGTCGCTGATCAAACGGCGTCCCAACGACATCGCGCTTCGATATAAAATTGCCAGCATCTATCAGAACAGGCAGAAGCTCGATCAGGCCGTGCTGGAGTATAAGAAAATCCTGGAGCTGAAATATGACGAACGCGAAGCACACAGCAAGCTGGCTCAGATTTTCAAGATCCAGGGAAAGTTCAACGAGTCAGAAACCGAATTCGAGAAAGTGCTGAGCCTTGGCGAGAAATCGCCTCAACTTTATGTGGAACTTGGAGAACTGTATTACCGCAAGGGCGAACTGGAGAAAGCCGCCAAATTCTTTGAGCAGACCAAGCAGGAATTCACAGGCAATCTTGATGCGTGCAGATATTTAGCCAGGATCTACAGCGACCTGAAGATGTATCAGAAGGCGATTGAAGCTTTAGAATCCCTGACTGAACTTGAACCGGACAACATGGAAAATTTCAAAAACCTCGCCAATTTCTACTACATGAAGAAAAACTACGACGAGGCCATCAAGATGTACAAGAAGATCCTTTCCAAAGAGGATACTGATTTCAACATCTATCTTCAGCTGGCCAATTGCTATATCGAAAATGGCGAACTGGACAAGGGACAGGATGTGCTGGAAAAAATCCTGGAACTGAAACCCAATTTCCTCGAAGCCAAACTGTCGCTGAGCAGGATCTTTGCCATCAAGCAGCATTTCGACCAGGCCATCAAGAAACTGCGTGAAATTATCGAGCATTATCCTGATTTCCTGCCTGCCCACATCGAACTTGGCAAGGTCTACAACCAGAGTAACCTTCTGGACAAGGCAGTGATTGAATTCAAGTATGTCCTGGAGAAAGAGGACGGAAACATCCCGTCCAGGATCGAGCTGGGAAAGGTCTATGCAGCAATCGGAAATTCATACAACGACGAATTGATGATCAGCAATGCCATCAATGAATTCAAGATCGCAGTGGAAAAAAACTGGAAAACCTGGGAAGCACATCTGGAACTCGGCAAGCTGTATGTGGGTCGCGGAGTCAACGAGGAAGCTCTGGTGGAATTCAAGGCAGTGCTGGAAGTCGAACCGGAATGCGAAGAAGCGCTTAAAAATTTCCGTCAGCTGCAGCGTCACAAGCAGAGTGCAGTGATTGAGGAAAAATTCAAGAAAGCCAAGATCTACAAGGAACGCGGGCTGGTGGAGAATGCCATCCGTGAGTACGAGGAAGCGCTGAATCTGAATCCGGAATATCCTGAAACCTATCTGGAACTTGGCAGGATTTACTATGAACGGGACGTGGTCGACAAAGCCCTGGAATGCCTTGAAAAGGTCAAGGCGTTTTCACCTGAACTGATCGAACCCTATTTCCTCGTCGGGCAGATTTACTCGAAACGCGGTCTGATCGACAAGGTAATCGAAGAATATTCCAAAGTGCTGGAGCTGGATTTCAACAATACTGAGGCGCATTTTGAGTTGGGGAAAGCTTACTGGCTCAAAGGTGATCTGGACCCGGCCATCAAGGAGCTGAAAGAAGTCTTGAGGAAAGACGACGAAAACGTGCCTGCTCTCGAAAAATTAGGCGAGATCTATAAATCGAAAGGTTTGGTCAACGAGGCCCGCGCCTGTTTCGACGTGATCCAGAAGGTGCAGCCGGCCAACAAGGCTGCCCAGGAATTTTATTCGCAGCTTCAGGCCAGGGAAACTTTCAAGGAAGTGCAGAAGGCTGTTGATGAGGCCAAACAATTCGAGGAGAAAAAAGACTTCGACAGTGCGATCTTTAAATATGAATACGTGACGGATCTCGACCCGACAAACCTTGATGCCAACTACAGGCTGGCCAGGCTGTATGACCAGAAAAACATGTTTACCAAAGCTTATTTCACCTACCAGCGTATCATCGATATAGATCGGGATTTTAAATACCGCGATGTTTACATGAGAGCTGGTATACTCGCAGAGCGGCTTGACAAGCCGGATGAGGCAGTGAGCTTTTTAAAGAAAGCAGTGGAATTCTTCTCCGACAATATCGAACTTCGCATTATGCTGATCAATCAATATAAGGAAATCTATCTCAAAGAGACAGACACTGAATATGTCGAGGAAGTCCACAAGGAACTTAAGGAAAAAGCCAAACTCGACCGGACCGGACTGGCCCATTTCGAACTCGGATACTTCTATATGCTCTTCCCGGAAAACAGTCTGCAGGAGCCGAATTTTAAGGACAAAGCTGTGAAAGAACTTGAAAAATCCCTGGAATCGAAAAAGGACGAGCCGCGGATACTGAACACCCTGGCCAAGATGTATGAACGGAAAAATCAGACTGAGAAAGCCATCGAGATTTTCCAGAAAATCCTGATGATCGACAGCGAGGACAAAGACACTCTGTATTCACTCGCTTCCCTGTATGAGCGGAACAAATTGTATAAGGAAGCATCCTCTCTTTACGACAAGCTGCTGGCAGCCGATCCGAAGGACGGAGAGGCGATCATGAAGAATGTCGATATTTTCTACAATATCCACCTCAACGAGGAGGACAAGGGCAAGAAATTCTTTGCCATGATCAACAAGCTCAAGGAAGAAGCCAAGAGTGTGTACAACGACCCTGTGGCCTATCTGAAGCTCGGGTATGCTTACTACAAGCTCAATCCGGGTTTCGGCTTTTCCGAAGAAGCCAAGGAGAACGCTATCTCAGCCTTCAACATGGCGATCTCCATGGATCCGGATTATCTCTGGCCATACTGGGGTCTGAAAATGATTTATATCAGAGCTTCCGTCGAAGGCCCCCACATGTACAACGAGGCGATCGAAGTCTGCCAGCGTGCAGTGCAGCGCTTCCCTGACAACTGCAAGGCTCACTATGAACTGGGAGAGGCCTACAACGAGAATTACGATGTCAATATGAAAGAAGAGGCCCTCAACGAGTATAAAAAATCCCTGCAGCTCAACAGCAATTTTATTGAAGCGCATTACAAGCTGGCCGGCATTTACAGAATAAAGAACATGTATAACGAGGCCATCAAGGAATACAACAAGGTCATCGATATGGATCCTAACAGCGTATTCGCCAAGGATGCCAAGAGAGCCCTGGTGCATATTGAGAGAACAAGAGCGTCTGCATAATCTTCGTAAGGGCGCAGCATGCTGCGCCCTTACATTTCATCTGGAAATCCTCGGCTGCCCTAAAAACCAGACTGATGGGGAAGGGCTAAAACGGCTGCTGCTCGATGCAGGTTTCAGATCCGGCAGCATTGATGAGGCTGGATTTTACCTGATCCTGACCTGCGGATTCATCGAATCTGCAAAAAAAGAAGCCATTGACGAGATTTTGAAAGCTGTTGCAGCCAAAAAAAGAAAGCCAGAGCTGAAGATAGTGGTGATGGGATGCCTGGCAGAGCGCTATTCAGAAGAACTATACACGGAAATACCCGAAGTGGACGCTGTCCTGGGTTTATCGGAAAATCACAGGCTTGTGACGCATCTGAAGCGCATCTCTGAAGGCGGAAGATTCTATAGACGCGGTGCAAAGTCCGACTACCAATTCAATCTGATCAGGGAATTAGACCACAGTAGAAAATTTGCATATCTGAAACTTTCAGAAGGTTGTGATAACCGCTGCAGCTATTGTGCGATACCTTCGATCAAAGGTCCCCTGCGTTCCAGGAAAGTCAGTGACATCCTCTCTGAGGCGAGGCAAATAGACCAGGCTGGATTCAAGGAGATCATACTGGTGGCGCAGGATTCGACCAGATATGGATTCGACCTGGCCGGAAAAACCCTGTTGCCTGGTCTCTTGGAAAACCTGGCCGGTGAAACGACAATCCCGTGGATCAGGCTGATGTATGCACATCCTGCACATCTTGATGCTGAGACAATTGAGATTTTCAGGAAGCTTCCGGACCGGCTTCTGCCATATCTGGACCTTCCAATCCAGCATGCGGACAGCAGGATCCTGAAACTGATGGGTAGGAATTATGCTGAAAAGACTTTGACTGATCTGATTAAGCGATTGCGTGATCAGATCCCGGGTTTAGTGCTTCGCAGCACTGTGATGGTCGGATTCCCGGGCGAAGGGCGGAAGGAATTGCAGACATTGCTTCGGTTCATTGAAAAGATCAAGCTGGAACGGGTAGGGGTTTTCAGATACTCTCCTGAAGAAGGCACTGCATCCTACGAAATGAAGGCACCATCGGCACGGGCAGCCGCAGCACGCGAACAGCGGATACTGACTTTACAGGCTGGAATTTCAGCTGAATTTAATCAGAGCCGTCTGCATCGGAAATACAGGGTTCTGGTCGAAGAAAAATTGGAGAATCTGCCTTTTGGATATCAGGGAAGAAGCTTTGCCGAAGCACCGGAAATTGATCCTGTGATATTTTTTAACAGCAGAAAAAAATTGAAGTCTGATTTTACTGATGTCATAATTACCGGAGCGCAGGATTACGACCTGGAAGGAACTGCATGCTGAGGAAAATCATCACTCTTGGCGGACTCGGCGACCTGCCTGCTCCCGGCACCTGTGGGTCTGTGGCAGCCCTGCTGCTTGTATTTTTAAAAAAATCTCCTCTTAATTGGATTGCCTTTCTTTTTACCACTCTGATCTTTACCTTTCTGATCCAGATGACATCCAGCGAATTCGAAGAAGATGACCCGGGATATGTCAATGCGGATGAACTCTGCGGAATGTGGCTGGCATTGCTGATTTCCGGGAGCCGAAGTCTGCCCGAGGTGATCCGCACGTTCATCTTCTTCAGGATTTTCGATATCAGTAAGATTTTCCCGGTGAATCGAGCAGAAAACGTTCCAGGCTCAGCCGGAATCATGCTCGATGACCTGGTAGCCGGCGCTATGGCCGGCGGATTGGAGTTAGTATGGAGACACCTTCGATAAAACTCCATATTTTGCATGAAAGGGTAATTGTTCAGCAGATCCGATGGAAGAGTTTTGTTAGTGCTCCAAGAACCTCTAACAAAATGTCATTCCAGGAGATAGCGTAAAAAACATTTTAAGAGGTTCTATGGACAAAAATCTCACAATGGAAGTGATTGCAGGCTTTTTCAGATCCAACCGGCTGAAACTTTCGACAGCAGAAAGCATTACTGCCGGACTTGTCTCAGCAGGCATTACCACGCTGCCAGGCGCATCGACTTTTTATCAGGGGGGATTCGTGGCTTACACCAGGTCCGCCAAAAAAAAGATGTTGAAAATATCCAGACCGTTTTTGATCAGGGAAACTCCGTATTCATTGAAATTCGCGGAAAAAATGGCTCTGAATGCCAGAAAGCTTGGCTGCGCGCACGTCTGCCTCGCTGTCACTGGCCTGGCCGGACCGGGAAACGATAACTCGCCTCAGGAGGTTCTTGTCGGAGATGTTTTCTTTGCCATAGCCCTGAGTAACCGATATGTAATTTCCAGGAAAGAAATTTTTCCGGGCAACAGGGAAGAGATTAGAACTAAAGCCGCAGCTGCTGCCCTGGAATTTCTGCGCGAAACATTGGAACAGAATCAGACATTAATCTGTCAGATTTATAAGAAAAAAGTGTCGAGGCTGCAACCTTGCGCTGAGAAATAACTTTAAGGATTAACTGTGAAAACGTATCGTGAACTGTTCCGGGAAATATATCTTTTCTACAAAGGCCGTTTACACGAACCAAGGCGCGAGGCCGAACTGCTGCTTTCCTATCTGCTTGACCGCAAGGTTGCCGAATGCTATCTGGAGAACCCTGAAGTTCCTGCTGAAACCGAAAAGCAGGCGCTGGAGATCAGCCGGCTGCGAGCCCTGGAAAAGATCCCGCTCGCCTATCTGCTCGGCAGGTGGCATTTTTACGGCCAGACCTTTGCAGTGGATGAAAATGTGCTGATCCCGAGGCCTGAGACCGAGCAACTTGTGGAAACCGTTCTGGAGGACAGGCAGGGAGGCAGTCTGAAATGCCTCGAAATCGGAGTGGGGAGCGGCATCATCATCCTGACTCTGGCTCTCAAGCGTCAGGGCTGGAATTTTACGGGTATCGACAGGAGCCAGGCGGCACTTGAAATCTGCCGGAAGAACAGCCTGTCTTTTGGTCTGAATAATGTAACCCTGCTGGAAGCTGATATTGCAGCTTTTGCTCCGCAGGATAAATTCGATCTGATCATCAGCAATCCACCATATGTTTCAGCCGAGCGCATGATATTTCTATCTGCCGAAGTGAAGAAGGAGCCGGAAATTGCCTTATTCGGAGGAGAAGACGGCCTGGATTTTTACCGGATCATTTCAGGATTCTCTGAGCAGCACCTGAACCCGAGCGGCGCGGTTTATCTGGAGATCGATGATAATCAGAAGGAACCGCTGGAAGAAATCTTCGGCTCATTCGGAAAAAGACGATTTTACAGGGATTACGCTGGATTCTGGCGGATCATGAAAGTCATGCTGTAACTAGTGGCGGACCTCCCGGTCGGGCGGTCTGGCTGTAACGTTTGCATTGAAAATCGTTTGTTGTTATAATTAAAATGTATTAAGTAATAAGTGCTGGAGGGGAGTATGAAGTACAAAAACTTTTCTTTTATCATCTTTATTAGTTTTATTTTTATTTTTAATTCTAATTTAATTTCCGCTGAACGACTGCAGGTTATTTTTTCAGACACTGATTTCAAGTTTGTCCAGCAGGTCGCTGATGCTTATAAATCCCTGCCTGCCGATGTGCAGGAAAAGCTCAAGCCTGTGCTTCTGTCGCTCGCTGACGGCCTGAACAAAGGTGTAACTGCCGGCATCTTCAAAAAAGAGGACGCGGACAGGATCATCGCCATGTTCAAACTGAACGCTAAGGGACCTAACGCTGCCATCCTGGCAGCCCAGAACTGTGACTGGAATCTGCTGGACATCCGTGACGCCGCCCGCAAAACCCACCTGAATCTGACTGAAGTCCCGATCGTCTGGGCCAAGATCGCCGAGCAGATGCCTGGCCAGAAAATCCCGCAATGTCCTTCATCCGGCACACCCAAATCCTATGTGATCGTTAACGGAAAATCGAATGCTCCCTGCGTGAAATGCACCATGCACGGGATGAGTTATCAGATCAATGAAAACTCAAAGGCAAAGGGTGAGGAACGTGTGCAGGTGGTCCTGAACGAACAGGACTTTGCGAAAATCCGGATCTTAGCCGACTGGTACCAGAAACTGCCTGCTGAAGCCAAGGAGAAACTGAAGCCGACACTCGCCTGCATCAAAGGCGCGCTCCTGAAGGCTGCTGAAGCAGGGGTTCTGAAGAGCGCGGACGTGGACAAGATCATCGCCATGTTCGCAGGCAAAGGGTCGGATGAGACAGACAGGCTGCAGGTGATCCTGGAACAGAAGGACTTCGATTTCCTGCAGAAGGTGGCGAGCCTCTACATTCTGATGCCTGACGAGACAAAGGCCAAGCTGAAGCCGTATCTGGAGAAGGCCAAGGATGCTCTTCTCAAGGCTGCTGCTGCGAACATCCTGAAAAAAGAGGATGTGGACAAAATCCTCCAGATGTTCAATCTCAAAACAGGGGGGAACCATCCTGTAGCTGAATGGCTTGTGAGCCTGATCAACAGGATAGTGGCCATCTTCGACCAGCAGAAGGAACTCGTAGCCAAGGGTGGTACTGAGCAGGCTCAGATCGACGCGCTGCTTAGTGAGGCAGAGGACGGGGTGAACGAAATGGTCAGCAGGCTGCAGATCCTGCTGGACCAGAAAGACTGGGACGCGCTGCAGAAAGCAGCGGCAGCTTATACACTGCTCCCGGACGACATCAAGAAAAAGATCCAGCCCGTGATGGAGCAAGTGAAACAGGCGCTGCTTTCTGCGGCAAAAGCCGGGGTATTGAAGCAGGATGATGTGAACAAAATTTTACAGATGTTCAAGATTTAGAAGCTGTTAAACCTGAGCATTGCGAAGGTTTTACAGCTTCTTAACCCCCGAAACAGGATTTGTGGAACAAATTCTGTGTAGTGGGGTGAACTTTAGCAGGTGGATGTTTGAGTAACTGTTTATCCAAGAGCTCCGCAAGGGGCTCTTTTTATGATGTTGATGCATTCTGATGCGCCTGTTTCAGTGCATTCCCAGGTAGAATTGAATCATTAAAGGTATAATGAGGAATAATGTTCAGGAAACATTTCTTTTCATTTTTTTTGCTGGCATGCGCTTTCATGCAGCAGATCGCAGCAGCGGATTATCCTGTTGCTGAAAAAGCAATCGCAGAGCTTTTAAAAAACAGCCATGCTGCCACGATCCTGGCAGTGGCAGTGAAAGACGGGAAGATCGTCTGGGAAGGCGCTTACGGCCAGTCTGATGTCACCCGCGGGATCAAAGCGAAGCCTGACACAATGATCCGCGTGGCCTCGATCTCCAAGACTTTCACCGCAACTGCGCTGATGACGCTTTTTGAGCAGGGTAAATTCCAGCTCAACGAAGATATCAGCACAGCGCTCGGATATAAAGTTCGCAATCCGAACTATCCGGATACTCCAATCACTTACCTCCAGCTGCTGACACACACGTCAAGCATTGTGGATTCAGACTCATACGGCAGCCTGATCAATGCCACATTCAGCGGAACAATTCCATCAGTAAAGGAATTCCTGGTGCCAGGAGGCAAATACTATTCAAAATCCAATTTTGGGAGTTACAAGCCTGGTTCAGGCACTTTTAATTATTCCAACTTCTGCTTCGGCCTGCTCGGTACTCTGGTGGAAAAGCTCAGCGGAAAGAGATTCGATATTTTCGTCAGGGAAAACGTGCTGTCCAAGCTTAAGATCAGAGGCAGTTTCAACATTCAGGACATCGCTGATATCAACAAAGTGGCTGTCTGCTACAGGTACAATGCTTCAGGCCCGCAAGCCTCAACCGATAATTTCGGAGGGGTAAAGCCTGCTGCTCCCAATCTTTCCTCCTACAAGCCAGGCACAAATGCCATGTATTTCGGCCCCCAGGGTGGCCTCAGGGTCAGCGCTCGCGATCTGGCAGCCTTCATGCTGATGTTCCTGAACAAGGGGACTTACGGTGACAATCAGATACTCAAGCCGGAAACTGTCAGCCTGATGCTGGAAAAGCACTGGGAAGGCAATGGATTCGGCGGGCTGTATAAGAAGAAGGGTCTTGGCATACACATCACGGACGATTTTGTCCCAGGCGTGGAAATGTACGGCCATGTCGGTATAGCCTATGGCATACGCAGCGACATGTATTTCAGCCCAGCAAAAAACTCAGGCATGGCCTTCATCCTCAATGGCGCCAATCCGGCCCAGTCTGGCGTTTACACTGATGCAGAAGAGCGGCTTGCCCAGATCATAGCAAGCGAAATACTGGGGCTGTGACAGTTCGTTTGATTCAGTAAAAAATTTATAAAACATTTTTTTCATTTCACCGAACTTTTTTGCTGCTTTTGCATTATCATGTCAGAAGGTGCAGAAAATGGAAGAATTAAAAACCAAAACAAGCAGAGAAGAGCAGTTCGAGCAGGTCTTTAACCTTTATTTCAGGAAGATCATGTTCTACTGCCTGCACCTTGTCAGGGATGAAGCTGAAAGCTTTGACATAGCCCAGGAGGTTTTCGTGAAGGCTGCACAGGAAGAGAGATTTTTAGCGGAAGGATTCCAGGTCAAACCATGGCTTTACAAAGTAGCCAGGAATGAATGCCTGATGTTCTTCAGGGAGTGGAAAAAGTACCTCTCATTCCTGAACCTGTATCGGAACTCCGAATACCACGAGGATTACCTTGAGAAGAACGAGAGATACGAGGAGCTGAATAAAAGCCTGGATAAACTGCCGAAAAAACTGAAAAGCATCCTGTACCTGAAATATTATGAGGATCTCAGTTACGAGGAGATCGCAGAAATCGAACAGGTGCCAGTAGGCACAGTCAGGTCCCGCCTGGCATATGCCAAGGAACAGTTGAAAAAGGAGATAGGCCATGATTGACAAAGATTTTTACCAAGAACTCTCTGAGAATCAGCCGGAACTTAAGACTCCATCCGGACTGGGCAGGCAGGTGCTGGAAACAGCCAGGAGCAGGGAGCATTTCTGGAACTGCTTCCACGGAGTAGTGCTTTCCACTCTGGCCCTGTTCATCACTTACAGCCTGTTCGGAGACATGCTGGTGTTCAGAATCAATCCCCAGGCCTTTGCTTATCAACTGGCAAACCTCTCTGAAAATCTGAATTCAATGCCCAGTCTGCAGCTGGATCTGACCTGGCCGGTAATCCTGACCGGAATGATCCTCGGCGCATTAATTTCAACGGTTATGCAGTTTGGAGAATATTTTAAATACGGCAGAATGCATTTGTTTTCCCTGAGGGGCGGGTTTAATACCCGCCCGCCGAAGGCCATGCGAAATGTGCGTTCAACCCGGATGGGCCCGTCCAGGTGATTATAGGAGGATACTATGAAAAAGAAAAATGTAGTCCGTTT
>JAQTZZ010000077.1 GCA_028687545.1 Candidatus Wallbacteria bacterium | reverse complement strand
TCACATTCGGACTGAGCTTACTGCGTTAACCAGCACGCGAATATGAGGTTGAAAGTTCACGGAACTCATAAACAGGTTTTGAAAGTTGTTTCCTCTTGACAGGCAGGTCATCCATATGAGGGAGGATGAAGTCCTCCCTTGGGCTATCTGTAATACTTGCTTCTTCTCTCTGTTTTTCTTATCCTCATTTCATGGATCAGTTTCAGAATCTTATCCACGAAATCTCCCACCTGAAAGCAGGCGGGAAATTCCATTTCAGCGGCACGCTTTATACTTTGCGCGATCAGACCATGGCGAAGATAAAGAAAGACGGGTTCCCGGATTTTCTGAAAAATCAGATCATCTATTTCTGCGGTCCTTCAGGTCCTCTGCCCGACGGCAGGCTCGGCTCCTGCGGACCCACAACTTCCAAGAGATTCGATCCCTGTCATCAGCTTTTCATGGAAAACAGCATCAGGATCACGATCGGCAAGGGCAGGCGCACGGCTGCTGTGGAATCAGACTGCAGGGCTGGCAAACATTTTTATTTTGTCACATATGGAGGCCTGGGGGCCTATCTTTCTTCAATGATCCAATCCTGGCGCATCGCAGCCTATCCCGAACTCGGCACTGAAGCGATTTTCGAACTGCAGGTGGCTGATTTTCCCATGATTCTGGCTTACGATGGCAATGGCGGCAGCGCATTCTGACAGGAAATCATCACAATAAATAAATATTCTTATTATGCTGAGCTCTTGTTCCTGCAGCGGCGTTCGAAGTCGTCGCAGAATTCAATGTTAGAAGCAGAATCCAGCCGAAGCTACTGCTGAGGCTCCCGATACTTCGGGATAAGAGGCTCTAACAGCATCTGAAGAGCCTCTAAATTCGCAGACAAAGACAGCCGCAGCAGGAATAAGTGCTCAGCATAGGAAAGGAAAAGTAGGCAGCTTAACTCAAACTTTCCTGGCAACTATGATCATCCGGGCCGAGTCATTCCCGAACTGCTCTCCCTTGAAACTGCCGTATGATTCCACGATCTCCATGCCCGCCCGTTCCAGCAGATCCCGCAGTTCCGTGTAATTGTAAAGCCTGACGAAAAACGGCTTGTGCTTCAACACTCCGTTCCTGATCACGATCCTCTTTGTATAATTACGGCCAGTCAGGCTGTCGAAAACCAGCCTGTCGATCATGAAATTCCCTTCTTTTTCATGGACAAAGCAGGGTTTGAAATTCTTGAGGAATACGTCCCTGTTCATAAGGTCGAAACAGAACAGGCCTCCTTTCTTCAGAGCCCTGGACACATTTTCCAGCACCTGGAAGTTTTCCTCATCCACAAAATAGCCGAAGGCTGTGAACAGCAGATCCACACGGTCAAATTCATTTTTATATGGCAGGTCGCGCATGTCTCCATGCACATACTTAACGGGTAGATTCAATTTTTTCGCTTCTGCGCTCGCGATTTTCAGAAAACCCTTGATGTAATCCAGGCCTGTTACCTTGAAACCCATCTCTGCGAGGCGGTTTGAATGACGGCCATACCCGCATGCCAATTCCAGGATTTTATGCTTTTTTTTGAGCGAAAGGGTTTTGACCAGAAACTCCACCTGGAGGATGTTCAGCTCTTCAGTCAGGATATCCTTATAAAAATACAGGTAATCGTCAGGATCAAAAACAGCTTCTAAATCAAAAAGGAGCTCCTCATTCATTACCCCTCCTGGAAAACCAGACATCAGAGTCCAGGACGAAACCTTCGATAGAATCACCGTTTGCAGGTTTCGCAGTATACCATTCCTTGTATTGCCCGGTCAGCAGGATCTGATCCCCGATCTTGAATTTTCTCAGGAGCTTGCTCTTTAGGTCGGGCTTCTGCAGCAGGCCGGATTTCTTCACGACTTTCGCTGGCATCGGCTTTTCCTCATTAGGATATGGTGTGAAATCAAGCCTGTCTTTTCCTGTCAGGTAAAACCAGAAACGCTCCCACGGGAAATTACCCGGGCAGTTCTTGTCAAGGCAGCCGGGCATATTGCTGTGTCCGAGGATTCCAGGGCTCCCGAAGCGCATCGGGATCTGATATTTTTCGCAGAGGAAACGCACGAGGTCCGCGCTTGCTTTGAGCATGGAATCCGTAAACCACAATTCAGGGTTATTCCAGGTGGCTTCATGTTCTATTCCAATGGTGCGGGGATTGTTCATCCCTCCTAATGGTTCGATCCTCCTGGTGCAGTGCCAGGCAGTGTCCCTGAGTTTCACCATTTGAACGACTTCACCAGTCTGGTTGATGATGAAATGGGCGGATACCCTTGAATCAGGATTCAGAAACCATCTGACTGCGCCGGCAGCCGTGCCCTCTCCAACCCAGTGGATCACGATGGTATCCGGTTTGTGGATTCTGAACTTGAGATGATTGATCGGAGTGAAATCAGCAAAAGCACCGGGATAGTCAGCCCTTTCACGGGTAATTTTCATTTTAGCGGCCTCCGGGTTACCGGCTGTTGCTGAATAGTTCAGAACTGCCGATATGAATAACACTGTCAGCAACTTTCTCATTTGAAACACCTCCAGGAATAGCAGTTATAAGGCTTTTCATGTTATCATGATACCATATTGGCAGATCAGTCCAAAGTTTCAGAGGGATATTTTCAGGAGGCAGAAGGCAGGAGGCAGAATGACAAAAATGTTTTTCAGAAGAATCACCATGGTTTTGATGCTTTTCTTCATCGCTGCCGCGATAAAATCCTTTGCGGCGCAGAATCCTGCACAATTCAAACAGTTTCCGATCAAGATACCCAAACTATCGGAAGAAATGCTCTACCCTGAATTCTGGATTTCCAGACTTGCAGATCCTGATCAGATTCTGGACAGCGAACTGAGCATCAGAATGCGCAACCGGAACAACCTCAAAGAGGCCGACGGACTGGAAAACATGTCTCAGCTGCCTGTTTCGTATTCCAGTGCAGAAGTCCTCTCCATGATCGAGGAAAACAGCGCAGTTTCCAAAAAACCACGCTTCCTGAACGGATCAACTGTCGAAGCTTCTTTTTACGACCGCATATTGAAAAATCGGAATATTTCCGGCATCAAGGAACAGAATCCCGTCAGATTCGGAATCACTGTCAGGCGCACTGAAATGAGAATGCTGCCCACTCCTGAGCGGATTTTCAATGATCCTGTCGACATGGACTTCGATCGGATCCTGACCACCGGCATCTATCCTCTGGAACCTGTAGCGGTCTTCCACGAAAGCCTGGACGGCAAATGGTTCCTGGCTAAATGCAGCTACTGCATGTCCTGGATCCCAGCGGAAGATGTGGCGCTCGGCAGCAGGCTGCAGATCATGGACTTTGCAAGAGCAGAGCCTTTTCTGGTGGTGACCGGAAAAAAGATCTTCACTTCTGTGGATCTTTCAGACAGCAGATTATCTGAACAGCAGCTGGACATGGGGATCAAAATTCCCCTGGCCAGGCCCGGACAGATCACGGCAGAAGTCGAAGGCAGGATTCCGGAAGGGAATTTCGTGGTGCGCTATCCTGTGAGAGAGCCGGATGGAACTGTCGCTTTCTTGCTGGCCATGATCCAGAGATCAGAAGATGTCAGCATTGGTTACATCCCTTATACCAGAAGGAATATCATTCTTCAGGCATTCAAATTCCTCGGCCAGCGTTACAGCTGGGGCGGGATCTTCAACACCCGCGACTGCAGTGCATTTTCCAGGGATATCCTGGCCACCATGGGTGTGAAACTGCCCAGAAATTCCAGATTCCAGGGTCAGCTCGCTCCAGCGCAAACGATTGCCTTTCCCGACAACTCCACTCTGGAAACCAGGATCAGCATTCTGCAGACCGTCACGCCTTGCTCCTTTGTCTATATGAGCGGCCACGTGATGCTGTATCTGGGGAAATTCAGGGACGATTATTTCATCATTCATGATACAACCTCATTGAAAATCAAACTGGAGAGCGGCGACTTTCAGAGCTTCACGGCTATGGGTGTAATCATCACTCCTCTGCTTTCCACCTTTCTGGGGAACGGAAAACCCTTTCTGGAAGGACTCTACGCTGCCAGAAATTTTATCAGTCTCCCATAGAAAACGCCTTGGTACACCTTTTGCTATATAATTTTTGATTATAGTTGAAGGTGGAAACATGTTGGACATATACGCCGCGATCGTCGCGGACAAGCAGCAGAAAGCGGAAAATGAGGCTGAAATGGCCAAGAAAAAAGCCGATTCAGAACCATCCGGCGACCCTGTAAAAAGACTTCCGCCCGGCAATCTGAACTTCGATAAAATCGTTCAACCCTGACCTCTTTTCAACTCAGCAAGTGAAAAAAATACCCACAAGCCGCTCATTTGAGTAATCTTTTCATGGGATAGAAATGCAGATATTTTTAATTTTTAAAATTTCAATGATGCCGGGTTTATCAGCCAGAGCCCGAATTCACGGCTGACTTTGATCCTGAGAATTTTATCGAATGTGACCTGTTCTGAAATGCAGTGAACCTGGACTGTAATCTCCACATTCAGATCATCGAGATAATCTTTTACTTTGATTGCCATGCTTCTGATTTCAAGCTGGCTCAATTGTCCCATCAGATATTGGGCAGGCAGAGTCAACTGCTGTCTCCAGGAAACGGCAGTATAATTAACCATTTTTTCCCATTTTTTTTCCTGCCAGTATCGAAAAAAAGCTGTCAGAGCCCGTTCCGGAGAGTCCAGGGCAAAGACTGAAGGATCAACTGGCTTGAGATCCTGATTGGAATCCAGAGAAATCCTGTAAGTAGTGACAAGGCTTTTCCCGTTCACGGCTGCTTCCCCTGTGAGTATGGCTCCCTCAAAAGCTGCCCTCAGTTCCGGTGCCTGCCTTTCAGGTTCAAATGACAGCTGCACTAAAAAATCCCCGAATATCTGTTCGGTTGTCGGGAATGGATTGAAAACATAATAAACCTGCCCCCCGCGGACAACACCGGTCCTTTTGCAGCTTATCCCCTCATCCCTGGTTGCGTCAGGTTTATCGGTAAAATACAGATCGATCAATGTAGAATCAGGAAGATCGGTTTCTCCGTAAACCCGCACCAGGCCATTCCCGCAGGAGACAAGATTTACGGCAAATCTGGAATAAGAAGCCTTCACTGCCGCCCCTGCTGAAGACTCAATCTGTTTCTTGATCTGTACCGCTTTTCCAGGCCTCTTGCTCCAACTGGGTCCCCAGAAAACCACAGCCAGCGACAGTATCACCAATCCTGCTGTCCACTGAGCCTCTTGTCTCTGCGTCCATTGCTTTGAATCGCTGACTCTTGTTTCCTTTATCTGGGACAGGTCAGCGGAGATCTCATCCAGCCCCTGGAAAATGACTGCTCCTGCCAGGAACAGGAAACACAGGGAAAAACCCAGAATCCCTCCGTCCTTTATGCTGGCCAGGATGGATTCCCCTGTCATAAAACCAATGGAATAACCCAGAAAAAACCCCAGGCAGAGACCATACACAGCATAACGCCAATTTCTTCGAATCATGGATTCTCCAGCCAAATTCCTCTCTTAAAACATATCGGCAGAGATCATGAATCCATCCCGCTCAGCGATTGACAGGAATTGCTGTCGCAAATATAATGGGGCACCTATCTTAAGACAAGAAGCTCTAATCATGATCTGTCAGGGAAGGTCTTTATGTGCGTAGCCATGGTGTTTGTAAACCGAAAGAGCGGCAGGGAATACAGATCATTTTTTACTGATCCAGGCAGCAGGATTGTTTACTTAGAGCGCGGGAATGCGGGCCTGGCCTCCTGGGGCATAAGATCAACACTTGAGCATCCTGAGCTGAAACTGCCTGTCGGCGGCTGGGCCAGGGAAGAAAGCATTGCCAAAGGCACCTGGAAGAAATACCATCCCGAAGAAGTGCTGATTCCGGCAGTGAAATTTCTGGAGCGCGACTGGCAGAAAAAAATTCACCTGTTCGAACTCTCAGACCGTGAGTCCATCAAGGGACTTCTGGTGCGCGAAGGGTCTCTTGCCGTCGTGTATGTGATTACGATCGAATCACCTCCTGAACTCCGCCAGATCCATACCCGCTGGGTGAAAATAACCGAACTTCCGGGAGGCGGTCTACCCGATCTTTCGGAAATCGTTGAACAGCTGCAGCAGAAAAAAGTGCAACCTGAAAATCTGACACTCTGGTAGGAGCTATGCCTTTCAAACTTGTTTCACCTTTCTCACCATCAGGAGACCAGCCTGCAGCCATCAAACGGTTGCAGGCCGGCTTCAGCAGCGGTGCCGGATTTCAGACTTTGCTCGGTGTGACAGGATCAGGGAAAACGTTTTCGATGGCAAATCTGATCGAGCGGCTGCAGAAACCCACTCTGATCATTTCGCACAACAAAACCCTGGCTGCCCAGCTCTATCGCGAATTCAAAGAATTTTTCCCTGAAAACGCAGTGGAATACTTTGTTTCCTACTATGATTATTACCAGCCTGAAGCTTATGTGGTCACTAAGGATCTGTATATTGAGAAGGATTCGGACATCAATGAAAAGATCGACAGGATGCGCCACAGGGCGACCCACTCCCTCCTCTCCCGTACCGACGTGATCATTGTGGCTTCTGTTTCCTGCATTTACGGACTGGGGTCACCTGTCAACTATTCTGACCTTAAAATCGGATTGAAAACAGGTGATGTCATCAAGCGCGGGGAATTACTGGAAAAGCTGGTTTCGATCAATTTCACGCGCAACGAATATGAATTCATTCCAGGCACTTTCAGGGTGCGCGGGGAGCGGGTGGAACTGATCCCGATCTATAGCGATGAAGGACTCAGGATCACTTTCTTTGACGATGAAATCGAGGAAATCGCCCTGTTCGAGCCGCTGACAGGCAAAGTGCTGCAGAAAATTCCTGAAATCCACGTCTACCCTGCCACCCACTATGCGGCAGATAAAAAAATTCTGGAGCTGGCAGCTGACAGGATTGAATCTGAACTCAAGCAGAGGATCGACTTTTTCCAGTCCAGCCAGAAACTGCTTGAAGCGCAGCGGATAAGCGAACGCACACGCTACGACCTTGAGCTGATGCGAGAAATGGGATACTGCAAAGGAGTCGAAAACTATTCACGCCACCTGGACGGCAGAGGGCCCGGCGAACCACCCTATACCCTGATCGACTATTTCCCCAAAGATTTTCTCCTGATCATTGACGAGTCCCACATCACTGTTCCTCAGCTCAAAGGCATGCAGCACGGCGACTCTGCCAGGAAAGCTTCTCTGGTGGACTATGGATTCAGATTGCCTTCTGCGATCGACAACAGGCCGCTGAAATTCGAGGAATTGTCAAAAAAATTCCATCAGGTGCTGTTCGTGTCCGCTACTCCTACCGAGTTCGAGCTTCAGCTGAGCGGAAAAAACGTGATCGAGCAGATCATCCGCCCCACCGGGCTCGTTGACCCAGTAATTGAGGTGCGCAAAACAGAACTCCAGATCGACGACATCCAGGTGGAGCTTAAGCGCTGCATAGACCGGAAAGAGCGGGCCCTGGTCACCACACTCACCAAGCGGATGTCTGAAGACCTCACTGCCTATCTCGTCAACGCAGGATTCAAAACCCGCTACCTGCATTCTGAGATCGACACCATCGAACGCATGGAGATCATCCGCGGCCTGCGGCTCGGCGAATTCGACGTGCTGGTCGGCATCAACCTTCTGCGCGAAGGCCTGGACCTGCCTGAAGTATCGCTGGTCGTAATCCTGGACGCGGACAAGGAAGGGTTCCTGCGCTCAGCCAGGTCCCTGATCCAGACCTTCGGCCGCTGCGCCCGCAACCTGAACGCGAAAGTGCTGCTTTATGCGGACAGAATATCAGACGCCATGAAAGAAGCGATGCAGGTAACGACACGCAGGCGCCAGATCCAGGTTGAGTACAATGAAACGCACGGGATCACGCCGGTCTCGATCCGGAAATCCATCGGCGAAGGCCTGGCACCTAAGGAAGAAATTGCGAAAAACGTGATCAAATACGTTGATTCATACAGCCTGGAAGAAGTGATCGAGAAGCTGAAGCTGGAAATGGAAAAAGCTGCCAACAACCTGCAGTTCGAAAAGGCAGCTGAACTGAGGGATGAGATTTTCATGCTGCAGAAGGAACTTAAGCCTCAATAATCTGCTTCAGGGAGCGCGGTAGCTGTAATTCAGAGTCCCTTCGCCGTCCATATAGAACCAGTAGCCATGATATGAATCAAGCTTGGAGAGGTTGGAGAATCCAATCGCTGCGTTGTTCATGAAAGAGCGGAAGCCTTCACTGCCGCCGTTACTGTCGCGGTAGAAACCCATTATGTACCTGGCTTTACCCTTGATCGGAGTTTTGTTGAAAACACAGTCGATTACAGTACCGGCCTGTGTCGCTTCCAGAGGCAGGGGATTGCAGCAACTCAGCCAGTAACCGGCAAGATTCCAGCCTGAAGCCAGGTTCAGTTCAGTTGTGTCTGAAATGGCTGATCCTTTCACTTCCAGAGTAGCATTATTGTTCATATACACCCAGTAACCATGAAATCCATCCATCACCCGCAGAGTGCTGAAATCCTTCAGATCATCCAGGTTTATGTATGTGCGGAATCCTACAGGTTCCTCGTCAACAGGCGAGCGGAAAAAAGCCATTACATACTTCATTTTGTCGGTAATGTCGTGGAAAATCACTTCAATTGTCCGGGATTCAGGCTGCAGGCCGAGAGAGATCAGATTCCAGCCTGATCTGAGAGAAACTTCCACTGTGAATTCCGGTACTTTCCGAATGATTTCAAAAGCAGCTGATGTGCACCAGTTAGAATAAACCATGCCGTCATAAGCTCTTACTTTCCAGTAATATTGTCCGGGCAGCAAATCCACGTTGACCTGCCAGGAAGTAGTAGCTTGAGTTTCAGAGATCAAGCCTGAACTCAGCGTGCCTGAAGTGAAATCAGGTGAAGATGAAACCCAGAATTCATAGTAAAGTTCAGCAGTCGTATTTGTGCTGTTTATTACTGTCAGCACCGGACAGGAAAGACTGAACTTCTCCTGGTCGACAGGAGTTAAGGTGGCAGGAGCAGCAAGAGTGGTATTTGGAGCGAACTGCCAGTTGAGATTGTAACCTTGATTAATACTCGTAAATGAGGCGATCGGATTCAAGGCATGGCAATAACTCACTGCAGCGTAAGAGACTTCCCAATTGCCGGTATTGTTGAAATTAAATGCTCCAGTTCCGGTGCTTGAAATGCTTAAAGGATTGCCGTTTTCCCCATTCAGGAAAAGTCTTCCCTCAAAACCATAGGCGCAGCCAGGGGAAAAGCGCAGGGTTTTTCCAGGGGTGTCGCAGCTGAAATCATGGAAATCAAAACTTCCCAGGAAATCGGAATTCCCTGTGCCGCTGACCCTGACTGCTCCTCCGCTGTGGCTGAAAGTTCCTGATTGCCTGAATTCCACATTGCTTCCCTTAAAAGCAGTAGTTCCGGTTGTAGCAGCATAGCTGCCGTTGTTGAGCCAGTTCCCTGTGAAATTGTGGCTGCCGCTTCCGCCTGTGAAAGTGCCTGAACCGGCAAAATCACCGGACTGGAAGCTGCCTGATCCGAGAGAAAGGTTAGCTCCGGCATCGACTTCGGTGTTTCCTGACACTGTAATCGAGCCGGTATCAGCGGTCATTCCTCCATTCACATCCAGGCTGCCTGCTGTCAGGGAATTATCCCGCATTTTCAGAAGATTACCCTGACCGACACGCAGGGTATCAGCTGAAAATGCCGGTAATAAGCCGGATATTATCAGCAAAATTAATAAATATTTAACCATGTGTCGCCTACTTCCCGCTCAGAGAATTTTTCAAGTCAGCCATTTCCTGGCTGAGCTTTTTCAATGCCTCTCCCTGCTCATCTATGATCTTCTGCTGATCTTTCATAGCCTCGATCAGCAGGCCTACCAGCGGAGAATACTGCATGGCATAAGTACCGTTCTTCTGGCTCACCACTTCTGGCACGACCTTCTCCGCTTCCTGTGCGATCAGTCCCATCTGTGGGCCAGAAACGTGAGTCTCAGGATCCTTCCACTCAAAATTCACGCCTCTCAGGGATAGCACTTTGTCCAAAGCATTGTCTATTGTGCGGATGTTCTTCTTCAGCCGCTCATCAGAATCGTTATACCAGTCCAGCGTGCCGCCCGCATCGCCATTGACAAAGAATGTCCTGGCAGGATCGACTTTCCCTATTCCTACCTTGCCGCCCATGATGGCCATGGTGTTGGCCTGAGTGATTTCATAAGTATTGCCTGCTCCAGGGTCGTTCAGGCCGATTCCAAAGGAATAGTTTCCCCCTGCTTTGATGCGGGTGCCCATGGCAGTACAATTTGCCCCGCTGGCAGTAGTATAAACTCCCATGGCAGTAGAATTACTTCCGCTGGCAGTAGTAGATGTCCCCATGGCAATGGAATATGGTCCGCTAGCTACAGTAAAACCTCCTATAGCAGTAGAAACATCCCCGCTGGCAACAGGGAACCACCCCATGGCAGTTGAATACGTAGCACTCGCAGTAGAATATCCTCCTAAGGCAGTTGAGGAGTTTCCGCTAGCTAGGGTGCGCACTCCCATCGCAGTTGAATAGTTGTTGCTAGCTATAGTATTCGCCCCCATAGCTGTTGAGGCTTCTCCGCTAGATAAGGTGTCCATCCCCATGGCAGTTGAGCCTATGTTGGAAGCTATAGTAGTATTTCCCATGGCTGTTGAGGCTTCTCCGCTTGCAATAGTGCCAACCCCCATGGCAGTAGAACATGATCCCCTGGCCGTGGTGCTGTAACCGAAAGCCTCTGAATATTGGCCTATATTGAAATCATCCCATTGTGTGCCGTTTACATGACCTGCTCTAAAAGCAGCTTTTTTCGGGTACCAGAACATCCTTGTGCCTAGACCTGATGTTTCGATAGAAGCACCGCTTCCATAAGTGCCGATCGCCATGATGCCACCGTCAGGTGAACTAGCGCTTTTATCTAAAGTAAGTCTGAATTCAGGGCTGACAGCCCCGATCCCGACATTACCGCCATTCGGATTCAAAAGCACGAATCCTTTGGTAGTGTTTGAAGTTGAATCAAGAGTCAGGCTGTTGCTGGCTGCTGTTCCACCATACAAAATCTGTCCGCCGGATCTACCGGCCAGCAACGAATACTGCGCATGATCATCATGAGTAAGACCACCCAGAGAACCATGGTCAATCCCACTTGGTGATACCTCTAAAGTTCCTCCAACTTTGGCGAGCCCTGTTCCAGCAGTTATTGTTGCTTGGACTTCAGAAGTAAAACCGGAAATGGTGGAACAGCTCTGAGTGCCTGTGTGATTGGTACGGTTCAGATAATATGTACCTTCCTGCGAGTCCAATTTATCCGCGTTGGTAGTTATGATATTCGTCAATCCGGATCCATCACCGGTAAATAAGGTCGCTTTCAGTGAGCCATTGACTTCCAGAGACGCGGTAGGGCTGACTGTCCCGATCCCGACCTTGCCTCCCATGATGGCCATGGTGTTAGCTGCTTCGATCGTGCGGCTTGTTGAATCCAAGCCTATGCCAACCGAGTAATTACCTTTGGCTTCAATTTTATTTCCAAAAGCTGTGGAATAGTCACCACTAGCTACTGAATAATATCCAAAAGCCGTGGTATAAAAACCACTTGCTGTGGAGCAAAACCCAAAAGCAGTGGATTGATGACCGCTTGCATGTGTGCAATTCCCGAAAGCTGTGGATGCATCACCACTGGCATAAGTTGCATTCCCGAAAGCAGTGGAAGCTGCACCGCCGGCAACGGCAAAGTAACCGAAAGCAGTGGAAGCTGAATTACTTGCTTTGGTATCCCAACCAAAAGCTGTTGAATAATCCCCAATACTTAAATCATCCCATTGATCTGCATCAACTTTTCCAGCCCTGAACGCCGCTTTTTTGGGATACCAGAACATCCTGGTACCTGCACCAGAAACAGCAAGAGTATCACCTTCGCCAAATGTACCAGTATCCATTATTCCACCATTGATTTGAAGGGGAAAAGTTGGGCTTACAGTTCCGATCCCGACCTTGCCGCCCATGATAGCCATGGTGTTATTTTGCGTTATTTCATAAGTGTTACCTGCTCCAGGGTAATCCAAGCCGATACCAAAAGAATAACTACCACCTACTTCAATGAAGCCACCCATAGCTGAGGAGCCACTTCCACTTGCTGTGGTAAACCAGCCCAAAGCTGTAGATTCATTCCCACTGGCTATAGTACCAACTCCCATAGCAGTAGAACCCCAACCGCTAGCTGTTGTGCTATTCCCCATAGCAGTAGAGTAATTAGCACTTGCAGTTGTAGCATCCCCAATGGCAGTAGATACAGCTCCGCTGGCTACAGTAAAACATCCCATGGCTGTAGATTTTTGCCCGCTGGCCACAGTGTATTCTCCCATAGCAGTAGAACCCCATCCGCTGGCTGTAGTGGAGCTCCCCATGGCAATAGAGCATTCACCGCTGGCTATAGTCTCATCTCCTATAGCGGTAGAAACATATCCGCTGGCTGTAGTAGCAACACCCATAGCAGTAGAGCCTAATCCACTGGCAGTAGTGTGATATCCAATAGCAGTGGAATCCACCCCACTAGCCTTGGCACTGTTGCCAAAAGCCGTGGAATAGTCCCCAATATTGGAATCATCCCATTCTATACCGCTAACATATCCAGCCCTGAAAGCTGCTTTTTTCGGATACCAGAACATCCTGGTACCTACTCCGGAAGTTTCAAGTGAGGTACCGCTGCCATAAGTTCCGATCGCCATTATACCGCCGTCAGGCGATGCTGCCCCTTTATCGATTGTGAGCTTAAATTCAGGATTAGAGGTTCCTACTCCTATTTTCCCGCTGTTTTTCA
>JAQTZZ010000076.1 GCA_028687545.1 Candidatus Wallbacteria bacterium | reverse complement strand
GCTGATTGCCTTGAATCGGAATCGGAAAAACAATTCCAGGACGGAGTCAGCCTCTACAGAGACAAAAAATATCCGGAAGCAGCCAAGGCGTTCCAGGGAATAGCGGATAGACTCCGCGACCCTGATATCTATTACAATCTTGGGAATGCCTATTTCAAGTCAGGCAGGCTCGGCTCAGCGATACAATATTATGAAAAGTCCCTCCGGATCCGATATGACAAAGATGCCAGATCCAACCTCGACTACGCCATTTCCAGCACAAAAGACAAAATCCATACCGAAGAAACCCTTTTGGAAAAATATCTGCTCAGACTCAATCCCGACCTGTTCTTCAATCTTTCCACCTTGCTTTTAATGTTTGTGGGGTCCCTTACAGCTCTGAGGGTTTGGAAAAAAACCGTTCCGCTGGCCTTGATTCTCACACTTGGGGTTTTCACTCTGATCCTTTTCAGTACAAGCGCGGCAGGCTATCTGACGCGTAATCAGGAGCTGGCTGTGATCCTTAACGACCAGCAGGGAGTGTTCGTCGGACCATCGCTGGAAGAGGCTGTCTCCTTCAAACTCAATGAAGGCGCCAGAGTCAAGGTGATTGAACATCAGGAAAACTGGCTGAGGATCTCCCTGCCGAACGGTCTTTCAGGCTGGATCGAAGCTCAGGCGGCGGGCTTGATCTAAACAACAGGATAGGAGTCTGGTCGTTCCCGATTTCAAGCCCAAATCACGACCTGACCTCATCATTCCAATTTTTCAGATACCGCATCAAAACCGTTATGTCTGACGGAGTGACTCCCTGTAATCTCGCGGCCTGACCCAGATTCGAGGGTCTGATTGTGGAAAGCCTTTCCCTGGCCTCGTTCCTGAGACCCTGGATTGCCTGATAATCCAGATTTATCAGCCTGACACGCTCCAGATTGCGGAAACGCTCGATCTCAGCTTGATGCCGCTTCCAGTAGCCGGAATAAACAGCTTCGGTCTTGACAGTCTGGAAATTCCCGGTGAATCCTCCGGGATATCCCAGTTTTTCAAGCCTTATCAGATCAATTTCCGGCCTGCCAAGCATCTCGATCCCGTTCACGGATTTTTTGAGGGTGGCGGACCCGAATCCGGTCAACAGCTCATTTGTGGCTTTATCAGGGAAAAAATGGAAGCTCTTCAATTTCCGCAGATTCGCAAGCACTGAAATCCATTTTTCACGCACCCGCTGATACTCAGTAAGAGAGAGCAATCCAAGCCTGCAGCCGATCTTGGAAAGCCGCCTGTTGGCATTGTCCACCCTTAGTTTCAGCCTGAATTCGACACGCGCTGTATACATTCTGTAAGGCTCGTAAAAGACTTTGGTGATCAGATCATCGATCAGGACTCCGATATAGGCCTGATCGCGCATCAGATGAAACGGTTCCTTCCCGGTAGAATGCAGAGCGGCGTTGATGCCTGCCATGATCCCCTGAGCAGCGGCTTCTTCGTATCCGGAAGTCCCATTGATCTGCCCTGCAAAGAAAAGTCCGGAAATTTTCTTTGATTCAAGAGTAAGCGTCAATTCAGACGGTTCCAGGGCGTCATATTCAATTCCGTAACCGAATCTGGTCACTTTCACACCTGAAAAACCGGGTAAAGTCTTGAGAAGTTTTTCCTGCACTTCAGGTGGAGTGGCGCTGGTCACGCCCTGGATATACATTTCATTACTCTGATATCCTTCAGGCTCCACAAACACCTGGTGCACGCTTTTTTCCGGAAATTTCATGATCTTCCTGTCGATTGAAGGACAGTGACGAGGACCGGTGTTTACGATGTTGCCTATCACCAGCGGCGAGGTATGGATGTTTTCGCGCAAAACGCCCGCTGTTTTTTCATTGGTGAAAGTGAGAAAACTTGGCAGCTGTTCACGCTCGGGAAGCCTGAGAAAAAATGATACTTCAGGATGCGGAGTCTCGCCGGGCAGCGGCTGGAACGCCGAATAATCCAGACTGGCTCTATCCACCCGGCAGGGTGTAGCCGTCTGCAGACGTCTCAATGAAAAACCATTTTTCTGCAGCCAGTTTCCCAGCGCAAAGCTGGCTGGCTGGCCGTGGGGTCCTCCGGCGTATCGCCTGGGGCCTACCACCAGAAAGCTGCGCAGATATGTGCCTGTACATAAAATTACGGCTGAAGACCTGTATTCTAGACCTGTCCTGACTGTGACCCCGGCGACTCTGCCGTCTTCGACCAGAATCGAATCCACTTCGGCCTGCTTGAGATCCAGGTTTTTCTGCCCCTCCAGTACCTGCCGCATGTTTTTCCGGTACATTTCCTTGTCGATCTGGGCGCGAAATGACTGGACTGCGCTGCCCTTGGAAGAATTCAGGGTACGCACCTGAACATAGGACCTCTCCGTATTCCGCCCGATCTCTCCTCCCAGCGCGTCGATCTCTGCGATCAGGTGACCTTTGCCCGGCCCTCCCATCGAGGGATTGCAGGGCGCGAGCGCCAGGTTTTCCAGATTCAATGATAAAAGCAGGGTGGAAATACCCATCCTGGCCGAGGCGAGGGCAGCTTCGCATCCGGCGTGCCCGCCGCCCACTATGATCACCTGGTAATAAAAAGTCTTCATTGCAGAATTATCCGTTCAGGGATGATCAGACTGTTCCGAATAATCAGTCCAGTTCCAGAGAATTTTTCCCGATCAGACCGCCGAACTTCTTCACCCGCAGAATGTCTGCATGTTTTTTCAGAATCTGGGAAGGCTGGAATGAAGACCCCTCGATACTGGGAAGGATCACCTGAATCCCATAGATTCTCGCGCATTTCAGCGCAGGCTTGATGTCTGTGTCGAATGAGAAAACCATGATCCTGTCGATCAGCTTGAGGTAAGCAAGATGCGCAATATCCAGGCCGAGCAGCATGTCCACGCCTTTCTGGACCATGTCCAGCGATCCGTCTTCGTCCAGACCTACAATCTTGATGCTTCCAAGCCGGAGGGCGAAAAATTCTTCTGCAGCCATGCTCTCGTTGAACGCGGTGATTCTCTCGTAATATTTCTGGTAATCCCCTTCCTTGAATGCCTTCCTTGATTTCTGGGAGAATTTTTTCCTCCCCTCAAGTTCGTCCAGCACTTTCTTCAGGTCAGGGAGCGGCATCAGCTGCGCGGTATAGACGAAAATCCTGTAGAGTTCTTCATCAGCATCCAGAAAATTTCTGAAGAATCCAAGCAATTTTTTCGAATCATTGTAATCAAAAAAATCCCTCCTCGCTTTTCTGGCATGGAAGGACAAGCTTTTGCGGAAATTGTCCCAGTCAACTATGATCGCTACTTTTTTTCCCATCTGGTCTCCTGTTTTTTTGTTTCAATAATAAACCAGATTCCCTTATGCTACAAATCATGGAATCCGGCAGAGCATTGAAAGCTGTGTCGGGTTGAATTATACTGTGAGCATCAAGAACCGGAAGGACACCATGTTCGAACTTGTCAGCGCCGACACAATGCGCGAAATCGATAAAACAGCCTCCGAGAAATTCGGAATTCCTTCGCTGATCCTAATGGAAAATGCGGGCCACGAGCTTTTCATTCTTTTAAAGGAAAAACTGCCCCCAGCCTCAGGACGCGAGCTTCTCTTCCTCTGCGGATCCGGCAATAACGGCGGGGACGGCCTGGCTTGCGCAAGAATCGCATCGCACAACGGATATCCTGCCGGGGTGATCATGACCGGAAACCCTGACAAGCTGAGCCCGGACTGCCGCACAAACCTTGAAATATTCGAGAAATCCTTTCCCGGAAAGCTTTTCTGGGTCAAAAGCCTCAGCGAAGAAATGCTCGTCACCCATTTCAGACAAGCTTCCTGCATCTTTGACGCTGTATTCGGCACCGGTTTCAAGGGTGAACTGCCTGACTGCGTCAGAAAACTGAATCGTCTCGCCGCCTCCACTCACTCCCTGAAAATTGCGGTGGACGTACCAAGCGGAATCTGTGCTACCAGCGGAAATGCGGCAGAGGACAGCTTCTGCGCTGATTACACCCTGGCTCTCGGATTCGCAAAACCAGGGCTTTTCCTTTCTCCTGCTCTTGACTATGCCGGGGAAATCTATCTCGGCATCATCGGCATCCCGAAGGCAGCATTGGACGATTTCACCATCGACACTCATCTCCTGAGCCGCAAGGATGTTCCAAAATTACTGCGCAAACGCTTGAAAAACAGCCATAAGGGTGATTACGGAAAGCTGTTAATAGTGGCGGGCTCAAAGGGCATGTATGGTGCCCCTCTTTTTTCCTCGCAAGGCGCCCTGAGGGTGGGAACCGGCCTGGTCACTCTGGCCGTTCCAGCTGAAATCGAAACACTGGTTGCAGCGAAAGACCCTGAAATAATCACATTTGCTTTAGCACAGGATTCTGACGGCGGTATTTCATCATCCCAGGAACTGGGACTTTCCAGATTCGACGTTCTGCTGATCGGCCCTGGACTGGGCACCCTGCCTACGACCAGGGATTTCATCAGGAAAACCTGCGAAAACTTCCAGGGAACTATGCTGATCGATGCTGACGGTGTGAATGCACTTGATCCGGAATTTCTCTCAAAAATCTCCTCTGGGAAACCAGTTGTTTTTACGCCCCATCTTGGAGAATTAAGCCGTTTCAGTCACACCGATCCCGCTGAAATCAGGAAAGACCTCTTGAAATTCTACCGTGATTTCGCAATGAACCATCACTGTCACATTGTCGGCAAAGGCCCCAACCCATTCCTCACCACTCCTGACGGACGGACGATTTTCACCAGGGTCGGGAATCCGGGGATGGCGGTTGGCGGGATGGGCGATCTGATGGCCGGAATCATCGCAGGCTTCATTGCTGAGGGTGGAACTGAACGGACTCTATCAGACTCGGCTCTGCTCGGTATTTATTTTCATGGATTTCTGGGGGATCTGACCGTGAAATCCACAGGACAGGCTCCGCTTACCCCTACCTCCATGCTGTCACATTTGAACGAAGCCTATCTGGAGTTGCAGAATCGGAATTGATCGACAAAACCTTTTCGCGAGTTTTGCAAGCGGCAGCAGCGGCAACTGTTTCCTTTTCCAATCCGGCGGAGTCTGCGGATTGATCGACGCCGGCATCAGCCTGCGCAGGATCGAAGGCTCGCTCGAGCAATTCGGACTTAAACTTTCTGATGTTCAGTTTGTCCTGATTACCCACGAGCATTCGGATCATATCTCCGGATTGATGCAAATGCTCAAAAAAGCCAGGCCTCTGCTTTTCGTTCCCAGGCAAATCTTCAAATTCATGGAAAGCGAATATCCGATAGCAGAAATGAAGGCCGTACAGTATCATTCCCCTTTTAAATTCGAAAGTCTGGAGATCACAGGATTCAATCTGCTCCATGATTCCACGGTCTGTTATGGGTACAGGATCGACTCCCCTGAATTTTCTCTCGGTTACGCGACAGACCTTGGTCAGCCCAGCATCAACGCCACTCATTACCTTAACCAGGTAAACTATCTGGTATTGGAGAGTAATTATGACCACAGGATGCTCCTGACCGGAAAGTATCCTGAATTTCTCAAGCGCAGGATACTTTCTCCTTACGGACACCTGGACAATGAGATCGCTGTCGGTTTCCTGAAAAAGGTAATTCATCCTGAACTCAAGAAAGTCATGCTGGCGCATCTTTCCAAAGAAAACAATGATCCGGAAATTGTGCGCTCCAAGTTTTCCAAGAATTTTTCCGGGCTGGAAATCATAGTGGCTGCCCGGAACACTGTCACAAGGATGTTTTAGCATGCGTATCACCAGAAAACGTGACTCTTTTCAGATTTTTTCAGACAACGCTCGCAGCGCATCACCCAGCTGCACAATGCCCTGGGAAGAAGCCAGTGCTTTTCTTGGAATGATGCTGAAAGCGGTCGACAAATACCAAAAATGAGCCCTCCGCATCGGGAAGACATCAAGCCTCCGGGAGTGATACTGGCTTTCGATAAAGCCTTTGAAGGCAGAATCCTGCTGCGCCCGAACGGCACGGTCAGGCTATACTGGACGCCGCTTGAGGATGAAATGCCGATGGAGGAATTAAAGAATCAGACAGAAATCTTCAACAAGCTCTATCACAAATGCTCTGAAGTGGTGAAACTGCCGATCACCACATTCGTGGAAAAAGTCAGCCGCCTCTATTTCATGAGCGGAGTGATCAGCTTCCTCTTCTGCATTTTATTCTTAAGCTTAGGTTTTGCCTTTCTTGCTTTCGCCATGAATGACAGCATCCTGCCGGTATTGCAGTGTTTCCTCGTCTCGTTCTGCTATTTCATGATATTCGTGCATGCCCAGCGGAAACACCTGGGAACAGCCAAATCGGATTTCAGCCGCGATTTCAAGCTCCTGGCAGAACCCCTGGTCTATTTCCTGTCGCATACGGACCGCAAAATAGTGGAATTCTTCGTGATCCTGTTTCTGATTTTTTTCATGATGGGTGTGACATTTTCAAAATGCATCCCGCCGATCATGGAATTCTGGAGACACCATTTCGGGGAAGGAAATGAACTGCTGAAATCCGGGCTGGATCAATTGCGAATCAGCGAATTTATAGCCACCCTTAGAATATAAGATCCGTGGAAATTCCAGATACTTTCTGGGCTACCCCGAATTCATCATAGATCCGCTTGTAATCAAACTTCAACTGGGCATTTTTAGCTATTTTATAAGTCACTGCACCGATGATGGCCACATTGCGTTTATCGAAACCGAAGTTGGCAAGATAAGCGTCTTTGTCGTCATATGAGATAGAGCAGTCGGTATCGGTTACAGGCAGATTCTTCAATTTAAGTTCAGAAAAGAAATGCAGGCCCTGCCCGGATTTCGTGAACTGCTCAAGGCTAGATCGCCACTGCACTGCGTTGTCGAGCAGCTTGAGCAGGGTGGAATAATAGAATCCGCCGAATTTTCCGGACTGCTTGAGAGCCTTGAGATCATTGAATTTGCGGCGGGAGTCCAGTTCATAGAACTCATTGAAATAACTTGGAGCGAAATCCGCATCGTAGTACCGGTATTCGGCAGCCAGTTCCAGGATCGGCATCTCCCACTTGGCCCCGCTGGACACACCGAATCCGTAATCCAGGATCTTGGCCGCGTTTTCGTAAACGTAGAAACCGCTGTGTGCCTTCTTGTAAAGCGGAGAGATCAGATCAGCGGCAAAAAAATGCAGACTTCCCGAGGAATCGTTGTTGCGTTCTGGATCTTTGTCGCGGATGTAAGAAAAACCCACGTTCACTCCGTCCAGCGGCACGAAGTAAAGGCGCATCCCGAACAGCCTGGAAGCATCGATATCATTAACAAAAATTTCCATCCCGTCTTCATAGGGAAAATTCAGGCCAAGATCGAGTCCGACCTTTCTTTTCTGGATGGGGTAAGTGATGACATTGGAATAACGGTTGACCACAAAGCCGCTGCCGAAAGTCACTTCTCTGAGTTCACCGGCCCGGAAGAAAATGGAGTCGGTCTTGTCGTTGAAGTAGAGATAGTCGATCTTATCTATGACGTCGTTCCAGCCGTTCCACTCATCAGCATAGAGCTTGTTGTTTTCGTCGAGATGGAGCCTGAAATCAAGCCCCAGCCAGATCTTACGCATATGGAATCTCGGCTTGATCCGGTACTCGTACCAGATCTTCCTGTTCAGCCCGTTCTCCTGGTCCAGAGTGATTGCTCCATACCCGAGCAGCAACCTGTCGGCATCCGGCAGGTCCTGCGGTGCGGAAGCGGTCTTGTCGCTGAAGGCGCAGGCAATCCCGGATAACATTATTATTGCTAGAAAAATATAGAATTTCATCTCATGCCTCCTAGTCAATTACCTATCGGCTGTGAGACTGGAAAAATTTATCTGTGCGGATTTATGAAAGCAGCTCTAAAATCTGGCTGACCAGGTCCAGGATCTCTTTCTTTTCCTTACCTTTTTTTTTCACAGACAGCGCGGGATTAGCACCAGGCAGGAATCTGGCTTCAGGTGATTCGCTCAGATACTGTTTCAGATTTTCCAGGTTGATCCTGGCATCAGGCAGAAAATTGAATCTCAGCACATCCCCATCCACCATGATCTCTCTGATACCCAGGGCATAGCAGTAACATTTGTATTCAGCAACCCTGAACAGCATCAGGAGCGGGAATGGGATTTCACCGAAACGGTCGCGGCATTCACTGTTGATCAACTTCAGTTCGGTAAGCTTGCGGCAGATGGCGATTTTTTTGTAGATTTCGATTTTCTGCTCGGAATCGGTGATGTAATTGTCAGGGATAAAAGCGTTCAGATGAAGATTAATCGATACTTCAGGAAATTTTTCCAGCCTGGTTCCCTTCAGCTCACAGACTGCTTCGCGCAGCATGGTGGTGTACATTTCAAGCCCGACTGCTTCCATGTTCCCGCTCTGCTCACTTCCCAGCAGGTTTCCTGCCCCGCGGATTTCCAGGTCCTGCATGGCAATCTTGAATCCAGACCCGAGTGCGGTGTGTGTTGCAATCGCCTTCAGTCTGTCTCTCGCTTCCGGGGTCAGCCTTTCTTCCTCGTATAGTATATATGCATAAGCCTGCCTGTCGGAACGCCCGATCCTTCCCCTCAGCTGATACAACTGAGAAAGGCCAAATTCATGGGCATTGTCAACGATCAATGTATTGGCATTGGGAAAATCAATGCCTGACTCGATGATGGTGGTAGCGACCAGCACATCGTACTTGTGCTGCCAGAAGTCCAGCAGCAGGTTTTCCAGCTCTTCCTTGGGGATCTGGCCGTGTCCGACTCTGATCCTGGCTTCAGGTACTTCCCTCTGCAACTGCTCCGCGAAAGAATAGATAGTCTGAACTTTGTTGTGCACCGCAAACACCTGTCCATTCCTTTCCAGTTCCCTCCTGATCGCTTCGCGCATGACCGCAGGATTCTTCTTCTGCAGATAGGTGTTGACGGACTTGCGATTCGGAGGAGGAGTGGTGATCATGCTGATGTCCAGCAATCCGGACAGGGACATATTGAGAGTTCTTGGAATCGGAGTTGCAGTCAGCGTAAGAGTGTCGACCGTTTCCCTGAATTTTTTGAGCATTTCCTTGTGTTTGACCCCGAAACGCTGTTCCTCATCTATGATCAGCAGACCGAGATCGGAAAATTGCACATCTTTCTGCAGAAGTTTGTGCGTTCCAATCACCAGATCGACTTTCCCTTCTGCCAGGCCAGTGAGAATTTCTGCGGCGACCTTTCTGTCAGTCAGACGGCTTAATATTCCAAGCTTGAGCGGATACTTGGCCAGACGTTCTGAAAACACCCGGAAATGCTGGAGGCAGAGGATTGTGGTTGGAGCGAGCAGGGCCACCTGCTTTCCCTCGATTGCAGCCTTGAATGCAGCACGCAGGGCCACCTCGGTCTTGCCGAAACCAACGTCACCGCAGATCAGGCGGTCCATGGGCTTACCATTTTCCATGTCCAGTTTGACTTCTGTAATCGACCTGAGCTGATCATCGGTTTCAGGATAGGGAAACTCTGCTTCCATCTGCTCCTGTTCCATGGTATCTGAAGAAAATGCGTAGCCTTTTTTTGTGGATCTCAATGCATACAGACGGATCAGCTCCTTGGCAAACTTGTCGGCTGCCTCCTGGGCTTTTTTCCTTGCCTTGGAAAACCTCGCGCCTCCAAGTTTGTCTAAAGTTACCAGGGTACTGCCTATATATCTCTGAATCGAGAGGATGTTTTCAACGGGAATATAGAGTTTGTCATTGCCTGCGTACTCTATGATCAGCATATCTTTCTTCTCGCCTCCGACGTCCATCAATGTCGCACCGTGGTATCTGCCTATTCCATGGTTGATGTGGACAACCAGATCCCCTTCCTTGATTTCGCTGAAATGTGAAATCGGTGAGTAATCCACTTTATCCGGGGAATAGAATTTTTCCAGCCTGGCTCCGAAAATTTCACTTTCTGTGATCAGGGCGAATTTTGCCTCTTCGCAGCTAAAACCTTCGTCCAGCTCTCCGATCAGGAGATGACTGAAATTCCCCTTGACCTCGTTGATGTTTTCCACTTCCCTGACCGCGATTTTCTGTTGTGACAGCAGATCATGGATCCTGAGCTTCTGATTCCTGGTGCGGGCTGTGACAGTCAGGCAGAAGCCCCGGCGGAGCAGCGACCTGATGTCTTTGGCCAGAAAGTCCAGCTTGCCCCGGTAGTTGGTCCCGGACTGATATTGAGCACTTGTCTGAAAAGATCCCTCGATTCCCAGTGTGGCGAGCCTGGTGCTGTCCTCTATTTCAGACAGTTTCCTCAGCGTCTGTTCAGGCAGGAAGAACTGCCTGGAAAAATATTGTTTTTTCCTGTTTTCCTCGCACCACTCTGAGACAAGGGATTTCTGTTCATCAGGTTCAAGCACGAACAGCTGTTCAGGCTTGAAAAATGAAAAAAAATCTGCCGGTGAAAACAGCAGATCGTAATTCTGAGTCAAATACAGGCTCTGATCCTCCCTGGCCTCCGGGTTTTCAAGAATCCGGCTGATTTTTTCCCTTGACCCTAAAGCTTCGCTCAAAGGAAACACCAAGGCCTGGGTCACTTCGGAACGGGAAAGCTGTGTTGCCGGATCAAACAGGATGATTTTTTCAATCTCGTCGTCGAACAGGTCGATCCTCAAAGGGGAGAGGAACGGCGGATAGAAATCCAGGATCTCGCCGCGGACCGCGAATTCTCCCGGTTCCTCCACCTTTTCCCTTCTTGTATAGCCCATGATCGGGAGAAGTTCCAGTATTTTCTCCCTTGAAATTCTCTGCCCTTTTTTGAAGGAAAAGAGGTAATTGCCAAGCACGTGCTGAGGAACAACACGCCGCAGCAGGGACTTGAGGCTCCCTACCACCACGAAGTTCCTGCCTTTTTCCAGGAAAAGCCTGCTCAGGGAGAACAGGCGGCGGTAGTTGTTTTCCAGATAAGAAAGATCCTCTTCAGCCAGATTCTGGAAATGTGGAAATTCAAGAATCTCGCGGCCTGAAAAAAAAGACAGTTCAGATGACATCCGCGTAATATCCCTGTCAGGTACCAGGATCAGGGACTGACAATCCCGGAGATCGCGGCTGATCTGAAATGCGGCTGCTGTATGATTCAATCCTGTATAGATATTTCCCATCGAACGAATTGTACCACGCCCCTTTTCACTTGCCAAACCCCATCTTTTGTATATAATATAATCAGAGGGGGGAGGGGGAGAATTATGCATCTCAAATCATTTTCGATTTTCATAATACTGTTCCTCTCAGTCAACCTGTCGGCTGGCATACTCAATTCCCAGAAAAAACTGGGTGCCTGCGCCGCATCAGACGGCACTGTTGCCTTTGCATTGTTCGCACCCGGAAAAACCTCGGTCAGCGTTGTGGGAGATTTCAACAGCTGGAACAAGACAGCCAATCCCTGCTCCATAGACGGAGACGGCATCTGGTCGTGCTCGATAAAAATGGATTCCGGAGAATACCGTTACAAATACCTTGTTGACGGCACTCTTTACATTGGCGATCCATATGCCCGGGAAGTGGACTGGAACAGTACCGGAGCGAATTCAGTGCTCAAGGTGGGTGGATTCGGATACAGCTGGGGTGACTCTTTCTACGACGCCCCTGCCATGAATGACCTGATCATTTACGAAACCCATATCGGTGACTTCAGCCAGTCAGGCACATACCGCGGCATGGCTGCAAAGCTCCCCTATCTGAAATCCCTCGGCATCAATGCCATCGAACTGATGCCGATCATGGAATTTCCCGGCGACATCAGCTGGGGTTACAATCCCTGTTTCTTTTTTGCCCCTGAAACCGCTTACGGCAACCCCGAAGACCTGAAATCTCTCATCGATCAGTCCCATCAGAACGGCATCGCAGTGATTCTGGACGTGGTGTTCAACCATGTCCACCACGAGTCACCGCTCAACCAGCTCTACAATTACAATAAGAATCCATACATGTCCACTGACGGAAACCCCTGGGGATTCCCGGACCTCAACCACTGGGCTGACTGCACCAAGCGTTTCACCAAAGATGTGGTGGAATTCTGGATGAAGGAATACCACATCGACGGTTTCCGTTATGACTACACGATCGGAATCGGCTACGACGGATACAATGGAGTCAGCTATTTTTCCTGGGCAGCCAGGCAGTTCAAGAACAATGTCTATCAGATCGCCGAACACCTTCCGCAGGACCCGCACCTGGTCCAGACCACGAATATAAATTCAGAATGGCATGATACGTTCCACGACCAGATGAAGGCCAATCTGCGCGAAGGCACATATTCAGGCAGCAATTACTGGGGCGACCTGGACAAAACCCAGAAAGCCCTTAATTTCGCTGCAGACGGTTTTTCCGACAATGCCCAGTGCATAAATTACACTGAATCCCACGACGAAGAACGGGTGATTTACGAAGCTCTGACCAATTCCAGTATCGACTACAACCTGGCAGTCCAGAAATCCAGGCTGGCTGCGATCGCCATTTTCACCGCAGCCGGCATCCCCATGCTCTATCAGGGCCAGGAATGGGGCGAAGACACCCGCAAGACGATCGACCCGAACAAGATCCACTGGGACAAACTGAATTCAGACACAGGCAAAAGCCTCTGCTGGATGTATGCAGTCATGATCAAACTCAGGAAGGACCATCCAGCCCTCAGATACAACAATTACGAACTGATGCGCAATTACAGCGACAAGAAAGTCACAATCTTCAAGCGCTGGGACACGAACGGCGACATAGTGGTGGTTGTGCTCAATTTCAGCAATGACACCCAGTATGTGGACATACCTTTCCCGAACAACGGCAAATGGTATGAACGGATCTACAATTTCGCTGCCGACGTCTCAGGCAACACGCTCTCCAATCACGATATCCCTGCCTCCTCAGGAAAGGTTTTCTGCCTCAAGAAAACCTGGTAAACAATGATCCTAAAACTCGACATCCACGATCCACGGAAAGAGTTCCTGTTCGAACTCGACTTCCAACTTTCACTCACTACTGAGGAACGATTCCGCATGATGAGTGGAAATTCCAGAAAAATGCTTGAAA
>JAQTZZ010000075.1 GCA_028687545.1 Candidatus Wallbacteria bacterium | reverse complement strand
AGCAGCGACACCACTGATCAGGAACTGGAAAATCTGCGACAGGTGAGGGCCGAGCAGGTTGGCAGAGCCAAGGTTTCCCGGGAAGTTTCCGGCATGGATCCCAATCTCAAGAAGGAACGGCGGCTTTCAAAGATCTTGAACAAGAAATTTTCCGACGAATTTTCGGCTCTTGTGCAGTCCGGAAAGCAGGCCGACGGTGCGGTAGGTTCGGACAAAGAGAAGAGCAAGGTACCGGAGAAATAGGTAATAGGTAATAGGTAATAGGTAATGGGTAATGGGTAATGGGTAATGGGTAATGGGCAATGGGTGAATGGGCAATGGGTGAAGAGTGAATAAAGACTGGGAATAGATAACCTCACTCATCACTATTCACCAATCACTAATCACTAAAAAAAACGGAGGTTACATGAACAGAATGTTTAAAACCGTACTTTTTCTAGGAATAATGCTGGCAGTTTCCATGCTGCAGGCTGCGCCTGCCAAAGTTCCTGCTTTCACCCTGGCCTGGAGCGAATGGCCGGGCTGGTCAGTTTTCGGCGTGGCCCATGAACTGAAGCTGATCGACGGAGCTGTGGGAAAATTGGGATCTTTAGAAGTGCAGTACAACATCGACATCGTACTCAAGGAAATGGACTATGACCCATGCATTACAGCGTATGGTTCCAGCCAGGTGGACGCTGCCTGCCTCACCAACATGGACACACTGCCTGGCTGCCTGGGCAGGAAAAGCGTAGCGATCCTTCCTAACGACACTTCATTTGGCGGAGACATGTGCATTGTGGTGGGCATTGATAAACTTGAAGATCTGAAGGGCAAGACCGTTTATGGGCTGGAGAAGTCAGTCAGCCAGTATTTGTTCAGCCGCAATCTGGAAATGAAAAACATTCCTGAAACAGACGTGAAATGGATCAACATGGATCCAGGTGCTGCGGCCCTCGCCATGCAGCAGAGTAACCCTGATTACAAAGCCATTGTGGTCTGGAATCCTTTCTGCCTGCAGACTTTAAACACCAGAAAAGACGCCAAAGTTCTATTCGACAGCACCACGATTCCGGGTGAGATCATCGATCTGGTAGTGGTCGGCCAGGATGCGCTGGACCGCGATGGAGGCGACAGATTCGCACAGGCTGTAATCGATGCTTATTACAAAGTGATGGAAAAGCTTGAAAATAAAGATACAGCAGACAAGACCCTGATCATGATCGGTGAAAAATTCAGCAACCTGAAGCTTGAGGAAATGAAGAAAGTAAAGACTGGCACCAAGTATATCACAACAGCAAAAGAGGCTTATGATTTTTTCACAAGCGAGAAGATCAAAGAAACCATGGATAAGGTTGTGAACTTCAGCCTGTCGCATCAGGTTGTGGACAAGAAACCTGTGATAGGATTTGGCACAAAGAAAGTCGCTCCGGCTGATTTCCGCTTTGATCCAAGCTATCTCGCGAAATTTACCGGCAATCTATGGCCAACAGCTCCAACCATAACCACAACTGAAGTCAAAGCAGTAACTGGAACCGGCGAAACCGGTACCACCAAAACTACCGCTGAAACCGCAACGCATTAATTAACCTGGGAATGTGAGGGCCGATTTCAGATCGGCCTCTGGAATAAGGGCGGATTTCAGATCCGTTCATATATTATAATGTCATTTAAAAACTTGAATCTCAGCGAACCCCTGGAACGAGCACTAGCTACGCAAGGTTATCTTGAACCGACACCGATCCAGTACAAGGCAATCCCCGACCTCCTGAAAGGCAGGGACCTGATAGGCGTTGCCCAGACAGGATCAGGCAAAACCGCGGCATTCGTACTGCCGATACTGCAGAGGATGACTGAAAAATACCCCCGGATTCTTCGAACACTGGTACTTGCACCGACCCGGGAACTGGCTGCCCAGATCGGGGAAAGTTTCACAGCCTATGGTCAATACCTCAAATTCAAACACACCGTGGTCTTCGGCGGAGTCGGGCAGGCACCGCAAGTCAATGCTCTCACGAGGGGAGTGGACATTCTTGTGGCAACTCCCGGCAGGCTGCTGGACCTGATGAGTCAGGGCTACATTGATCTGAAAGACATTGAATATTTTGTCCTGGATGAAGCAGACAGGATGCTTGACATGGGGTTCATTCCTGACATCAGGAAAATAATCGGAAAACTGCCCCGCAAGCGTCAATCGCTGTTCTTCTCAGCCACCATGTCCTATCAGGTCAGCGAACTGGCCGGCAGGCTGCTGACAAATCCGGTGCATGTAGAGGCTGCTGCCACAGCTACCACAGTGGACACAGTCAAACAATATGTCTTCTTTGTGGATACAATCCATAAAGAACGACTGCTGCTGGATATTCTTCACGAGAGACATCTGTCCTGCGTGCTGATCTTCACCCGCACCAAGCACCGGGCCAACAAGCTCGCCACTTTTCTGCTGCATAATGGCGTCAGGGCTGACGCGATCCACGGCAACAAATCACAGGGAGCAAGAACAAAGGCGATGCAGGATTTCAAGGCCGGTAAGACCAGGGTTCTGGTGGCAACAGATATTGCAGCCCGTGGGATCGACATCGATGACATCTCGCATGTGATAAATTATGAACTTCCCAATGAAGCTGAAAGCTATGTGCACAGGATCGGAAGAACTGCACGGGCCGGAGCCGCAGGCACGGCTTTTTCTTTCTGCTGCGCTGAAGAAGGCGATTACCTGCGCGAGATTGAACGCCTGATCAGGCAGAAACTGGAAGTGATGGAACATCCTTTTCAGTCAGAAGCAGCCCGAAGTGCGGGGATCAGACCGGATGTGCCGCCGCCCAAGCATCAGAGAGGCTTCGGTCGGAACTTCAGGCCTGCCAACAAGCGTTCAATGCTGAGAAGATAAGGCAGTAAGGGGTCCAGTCATGCCAACAAAGCTTTTCCCGAGAATTAGGGTGGCTTGAAAATATGCGTTTGGAATAGAAACCGTGCCTGACTTTGTGACTGGGCAGAAACCGTGAGTTCCGATCATTGTTTCCGAAAAATATCTGGTTGTACAACACAAAAATTTGCTAAACTTAAGTTGGAATGAAACATTGTTATTTTTGGAAAAGGGGCTTGAAATGGCAGAAATCAATCGGACATTCACGCCAAGAGAGATAAAGAAAGAGCCTTCAGAACGGGCCGGCAGACTGCGCGGGATTTATTACAGCGCCCTGTCGTCGATCGAGAACGAGTTCCCCTACTGGTACACCAGAAAATACATGGAACTGGACAATGAAGTCCCGGTCGTCAGGCGCGCCGAGGCTTTGAAGGAAGCTTTTTCCCATCTGACACCCGTGATTTATCCCGGCGAACTTCTGGTGATGCAGAAAGCCCGTTACTGCAGAGGCTCCTTTCCCATGCCCTGGCTTTCCGAAGGCTATTACATGGCAAAGGAAGACGCTTTCTACAGGGAAGCCCTGAAAAGCGGAGGTGCGAGCGCTGACGAGCATTCCAAGTTCGGCTCAGGCGGGGGGAATGTGACCAAGAGCTTCGGCAAGATCGTTTCCATTGCCGGCAAATTCGGCATCAGGCAGGAAGAGGTGCCGGCTTTGCTCAAACTGGCGCGGATCTGGCACGGCAAGTCAGTGGATGACCTGGGACATAAATACGAGCAGATGGTCCCTGAATATGAAATGAAAGAAAAAATCATGCGCAACATAGTGTGCATGTTCGATTCCGGCTACACGCTTCCCCAGGGCCGGGAGGTGATAAATTATTATTATCCGCTTCAGTACGGTATCGACAGGTTGATCCTGATGGCGGATGAGATGAAATCAAAGACTGCAGGCAGGGCGGACGGAGACGGTCTGACCGGCATGAACAGGCTTTACAATTACGAGGCAGTGAAACTGGTGCTGGAGGGGCTGCAGAAGTGGATCCTCAATTACGCTGAAGAAGCCCAAAGGATTCAATCTCTTGACTTAAGCGAAACCCGAAAAAAAGAATTCGCCGAAATTGCAGAGATCCTCAGGCGGATTGCGCATCATCCCCCGGAAACATTCCGCCAGGCACTTCAGCTCTGCTGGACGCTGCATGTTGCGGTCTTAAATGAAGACGCCATCTCCGGGCTTTCACCCGGAAGAATGGGCCAGATCCTTTATCCTTATTATCAGAACGACTTGAAGGCCGGCAGAATCAACAGGGAAGAGGTGATCGAACTTCTGGAATGCCAGAGAGTGAAATTTACTGCCATCGACTGTTTCGCTTCCACAGGCGTTGTGGGCGGTGTCCTGTCAGGCAACACTTTCAATAATTTAAGCCTGGGCGGCTTGGACGAAGCGGGGAATCCGGCCTGCAACGAACTGGAGACCCTGATCCTGGAAGCAGGAATCACCTGTGCGACTCCTCAGCCCACACTATCCGTACTTTACGACGAAAAGCTGCCGGAAGGATTTCTGCTCAAGGCCTGTGAGTGCATCAAAACCGGAGCGGGCTATCCTGCCTTTATCAACAACAGGGTGGCCATGGATTTTTTGCTCGGCCAGTACCGGAACGAGGGTATGACTGTCAGTGAGGCGCGGGCTCTGGCGATAGGCGGATGCCTTGAAACCTCTCCCTGTTCCTGGCTGCCTCTTGAACTTGATGGAAAAACATACATGATTCCGGGCGGTTCAGGCCAGCCTACCAGCGTTGGCGTGCATTTCGTGTCCCTCCCCAAAATACTTGAACTCGTACTTTTTGACGGGATCGACCAGCGCACAGGGGAGCGCGTTTTTCAGCCACACGGCGGGAAACTGGATTCTTACCACGATCTTTTTTCAAAAGTGAAAGAGTATTTTTCAGAGGCTGTTCAGGCATTGACTCTTTGCAATAATATCCAGCATGACATCTGGCGCAAGAACAACATGTCGGTTGTGAATTCCCTTTTAAAACCGGATTGCCTCGAAAAAGGCCACCTCATCAACGAGCTTGGCTATCGCTACAATGCCACTTTCAACATTGAGACAGCCGGAACCGTGAACCTGATCAACAGCCTGTCTGCACTAAAAAAACTTGTCTTTGATGATAAAACAGTGGAGCTTGATGAATTCAAGCTCTGCCTGAAAGAAAATTTCGGTTTTAAGACTGCGGCAGAAGTCGATTCTTATTCCCTTGCTGAGCAGCAGAAAAATGACAGGTGGAAAAATTGGTCCAGACTCCATAAATCGGCGCTGTCCTGCCCCAAGTATGGAAACGCTGATGCCTACCCGGACGGCATTTTACTGGAATGGGAAAACTGGCTGACAGAAAAATGCAGGGAATTTGAATCCCTGTATGGCATGAGGATGTATGCCTGTCAGATTTCAGTTTCCACACACGGACCGATGGGTGCGGCTGCGATCGCGACTCCGGACGGACGGCTCTGCGGTACGACATTTGCCGACGGCTCGATGTCCGCCTATCCGGGCACAGACAAAAACGGTCCGTTCGCGTTGATGTCTTCGGCGACAGTGTGGGACCATTCCCAATCGCAGAATTCACAATTGAATCTTAAGCTTCACCCGGACGCTGTAAAGGGCAATGCCGGATTGCGCAAACTTCTCGAACTTACCAGGGCATACATGCGCAAGGGCGGTTTTCACGTTCAGTACAATGTTGTTGACTCAAAGATGCTGAAAGAAGCGCAGTCCAGTCCGGAAGGCTATCGGGATCTGATGGTGCGGGTAGCTGGATTTACACAGTACTGGGTTGAGATAGGCAAGCCGATCCAGGATGAAGTGATAGCCCGTACCGAATATGAGGAGGTTTAGGACATGACTGAAAAATACCTTTATCGCGACGTAATCGATTATGTTCCAGTTGACGCGGTGAAAGGGATAGATGTATTGAGCGGAGAAATGGTGAGTTCCGATGATTTTGCTCCGCCAGGTTATCGGAAAATCCCCAAGTGCAAATTCTGCTCCAGGTTCTCTCCGGAAGGTGAGCTGCTGGGTTTTTGTGAAGAGTCGAAAAACAGATTCATGGCTTACCCGGACCTGATTGCTGTCACCTGCGAAAGTTATTCTGAGAAGAAATAACCAGTGTCTATGGGACTTGTGTTTGACATACAGGGATACTGCATACATGATGGACCCGGGTGCAGAACCTCGATCTTTTTCAGCGGATGTCCGTTGCATTGTGGATGGTGCTGCAATCCGGAAGGAATACTGCCGGTTCAAAGGCTGATGAGGCGGAAAAGCCGCTGCCGCCGGTGCGGCGAGTGCAGAACAGCCTGTAAAAAGGGAGCAATCTCCGCTCAGCTGGAGTTCAACCGTACTTTCTGCGACAGCTGTGACAGCTTTGATTGCGTGCAGGCTTGTACTGCCGACACCCTGTCTGTGAGCGGCAGATATTATTCCTCTGAAGAGATTTTAGCCATTTTGGAGCGCGACCGGGATTTCTGGGGCAGTGGGGGTGGAGTAACGTTCACCGGCGGGGAACCCCTTTTTCAGGGTGAATTTTTACTGGATCTGCTGAACCAGTGCCGGGATAGACAGATCCATACCGCACTTGAGACTTCTGGTTTCGCCCAACCGGAAATTTTTGCAGAAGTCGCGGCAACGGCTGATTGGATCTTCACTGACTTGAAACACATGAATGCTGAGAAGCACAGAGAAGGCACAAACCAGGGAAATCAGCTGATCCTGAAAAACATTAAAGCCGCTATGGGGAAAAACAGCAGTAAATTCCTGCTTAGATTGCCCCTGATCCCCGGATACAACGATGATCACAAAAACATTCTTGAGACGGTGGAGTTCGTCCGCTATGCCGGCTTGACCGAGCTGAACGTTCTGCCTTTTCACAGGCTGGGCGAGTCAAAGTACGAACAGCTGGGGAATGAATACGAATACTCTCAGGCTGAAGTTCCAGAAGAAGGCCGGCTGGTAGAATTAAAACAACTGATAGAGAGCCATGGGATCAAGTGCTACCTCGGTCCGGAAACACCCTTCTGAGATCCGGGCTTGTGAAATGGACTCTAAGTGAATTTTAGCGCTCAGGCGGCACATCTGATATAATGAGCCTCTTGCAAATTTCTTTTTTGCGCTGTATCTTGCGTAGGAATTTTGTTAGAGGCTCATATGGGGCACTAATCTTAAGACAAGTGTCTCATAATGCCGTCAATTCAGTGCGTGAATACACCGGAAAATATCGGGAGGTATTTGATGCCAGTGTTTAACAATGTCCTGGAAGCAATCGGCAGAACTCCCTTAATCAGATTGAACAGCATCGGGAAAGATCTGAGTTCCAAGATTTATCTGAAGGCCGAATTTTTAAACCCTGGCGGCAGCGTTAAAGACAGGGTTGGCCTTAAAATGATTGAAGCTGCAGAAAAAGAAGGACGGATCAGGCCGGGAGGAACCATCATTGAAGCCACTTCCGGAAATACCGGCGTAGGACTGGCTTTAGTGGCATCCGTCAAAGGCTATAAGTGCATATTCGTGATGCCGGATAAAATGAGCCAGGAAAAGATCAGCCTTCTGAAATCTTACGGCGCGGAAGTGGTGATTACTCCTACCGCAGTGCCACCTGATTCGCCTGAGAGCTATAACGGTGTGGCGGACAGGCTGGCCAAGGAAACCCCTAATTCGTTCCGCCCCGATCAATTCGGAAACCCTGAAAATCCTCTGGCGCATTATTTGTCCACCGGCCCTGAAATCTGGGAAGATTCGAACGGCATGGTGGATGTTTTCGTGGCCGGGATCGGAACAGGTGGAACTATTTCCGGAACCGCCAAATACCTCAAAGAGAAAAAGCCTGAAATCAAGGTGATCGGCGCAGATCCTGTGGGATCGATACTTTCCGGGGACAGCCCCAAACCCTACAAAGTGGAAGGAATCGGGGAGGATTTCATCCCCAAAACCTATAATCATCAACTGGTAGATGAAATGATCAGAGTCAGCGATAAGGAATCCTTTAATACAGCAAGGCGCCTGGGACGCGAAGAAGGAATGCTGGTGGGAGGATCTTCCGGCACAGCTCTGGCGGCGGCGGTCAAATATGCCCAGCGTCTGACACAGCCCAAATTTATTGTGGCATTGATGCCAGACACCGGCAGAAACTACATTAATAAAATATTCTCCGATCAGTGGATGCAGGAAAATGGATTATGGGAAGGCAAAAAATCCCAGCCTGTAAACATATCCGAAATTCTGGCGGGAAAAAAGAAGCTGCCTCCCCTGATTTCGGTTTCTTCACACGACAAACTGCTGCATGCTGTTTCCCTGATGCAGGAATACAATATTTCACAGCTGCCTGTAATTGACGGTAAAGAAATTGTGGGCAGTCTGAACGAAGCCTCAATGATGCAGATCCTGCATGAGGGGATAGACGTTGAAAATCAGACTATTGCCAAAATAATGGGTAAGCCCCTGCCTTCTTTAGAGGAGCATACCAGGATTTCCGAAGCTTACCGGGTCCTTTTATCGGGAGCGAGCGGAATTTTAGTGAAACGAGAGAATTACCCGGTAGGTTTGATCACCAGATCGGATCTGGTGAACTACTGGATGCATCAGAAAAGCGAGGAATAACATGAAATTCGAAACACGTGCCATTCATGACGGACAGCAGCCTGATCCCTTGACCGGTGCAGTGATTGTTCCGGTTTATCAGACCTCGACCTATCATCAGGAAGCAATCGGAAAGCATAAGGGCTATGAGTATTCCCGCACCGGGAATCCCACCAGAACAGCCCTGGAAACTGCCATCGCTTCACTGGAAGAAGGCAGATTCGGCCTGGCTTTCGCTTCCGGTCTGGCCGCTGCCGGAGCAGTTTTCAGCCTTCTGGAAAAAGGGGACCATCTGGTGGCCGGGGACGACATGTATGGCGGCACGTATCGGCTGCTGGAGCGCATATTCAGCCGCTGGGGTATAACCGCCACTTACGCGGATGTCGATGACCCCGATAGTTTCAAGCGTGCGATCCGGCCTGAAACCAAAATGATCTGGCTGGAAACTCCCACCAATCCGTTATTGAAAATAGTGGACATAAAAAAAATCTGCGCTTTGAAGAATCAGAACCGCAACTTGATCGTGGCAGTAGACAACACCTTTGCCAGCCCTTATTTTCAAAGGCCGCTCACACTTGGAGCGGATATCGTGGCGCACAGCACTACTAAGTATATGGGTGGGCACAGCGATCTGGTGGGCGGCTCGATTGCCACAAGCAGTGAAGATCTTTATCAGAAAATGAAGTTTTATCAGAATGCAATGGGCGTAGTCCCTGGGCCATGGGACTGCTGGCTGACACTCAGGGGTCTGAAAACACTGGCGCTCAGGATGCGGGAGCATGAGAAGAACGCGCTGTACCTTGCGGAATGGCTTTCCCATCATCCGGCAATAGAAAAGGTCTACTATCCGGGACTCAAAAACCACGAAAACCATGAACTCGCCAAGGCGCAGATGGACGGTTTCGGCGGCATGATCAGCATTGAAATCAAGGGTGGTTTTCCGGAAGTGGAACAATTCATGTCCGGCCTGAAGATCTTCACTCTGGCTGAGAGCCTGGGAGGCGTGGAATCTCTAGTCTGTTATCCTGCCCGGATGACCCATGGTTCGATCCCGGAAGAAGAGCGGAAGAAGCGCGGGATCGGGGACAATCTGGTGCGCTTGTCTGTGGGAATCGAAAATAAAACGGATCTGCTGAATGATCTGGAACATGCGCTTTCGAAGATTTGCGAAACAAAGACTAGTGGCGGACACTAAGAGTAAAAGCCAGAGCTGAAACGATTGACGATAAAAGCTGGAAATACAGGCGGGAAATGCCATGATCATTGGAAAGTCATTCAAATCCAGGCGGATCTGCATAATTCTGGGAGTGTTTTCGATTCTGGTCCTGATTACAGCCTATTCGTTCCTGTCCACCATGCAGCATCGGAAAAACATCAATGATACTACGATTCCCGGGCTGAAACAATTGATCGAAGGCTATCATAAAGTGGTCACTCCCACTGCCAGAGGCGATGTCTGGCTGTATGAGGATCTGTCTGCCACCTTGTCCAGGCTGTTTTCAGGACTCTTCATTTCGATCCTGATTTCGCTTTGCCTGGCAGTCGGCATGGGTTGTTTTCCGACGATCGAAGCGCTGCTGACACCAGTGGTTTCAATCCTGGCCAAGCTCACTCCAACCGCCATGCTGGCCGTATTTTTCGTGATTTTCGGAACAGGCACTCAGATGTTCGTTTCCATGATCGTATTCGGCATCGTGCCGTCGCTGACACAGTCCACCTACCTCGCTGTGAAGAAGATTCCCAGGGAATTCATCGACAAAGCCTACACTCTAGGGGGATCCACTTTCGAAGTGATCTGGTTCGTGATCGTCAAGCAGATCTTCCCGGTATTTTTAAACAACATCCGGCTCTCCATCGGCCCGGCCATGGTCTATCTGATCGCAGCGGAAATGCTGGTGGGGGACGTGGGTTTCGGCTACAGGATCAGGATCCAGTCGCGGCTCCTCGCCATGAATGTAGTGTATCTCTATCTGGCTGTGCTGGCGGCTTTCGGCTACCTGATGGACTATTCACTTTCCAGAATCAACCAGAAACTCTTTTCCTGGTTCAATCAGGAGTAAGGTGGAAACATGGCTGATCCAGACAAGATTCTGAAACTGCAAAAAATCAGGCACTGGTTTGACCAGGAAGACGGGTCGAAAAGCCTGATACTGCACGATCTGAACTTCGAGGTAAAAAGAGGGCAGTTCATTTCCCTGGTCGGGCCTTCAGGCTGCGGAAAGTCCACCATCCTGAAAATGATCCTGGGCACCCATCCGCCCAGGGAAGGAGCTATACTGCTCAACGGCGAGCAGATTCATGGACCCACCAGGGATGTAGGCATTGTCTACCAGAAATACTCCCTTTTCCCGAATCTCACCACTATTGAAAACGTGGCTCTGGGCCCCCTGATGGACAGGACAACTACTCCGGAGCGCTTACTGCATCCTGCAAAATCCGGGAAACTATACTCCGGAATGAAGCAGGAAGCCCGGGAATTGTTGAAGCAGTTAAATCTTGAGCATGCGGCAGATCTGTACCCGCACGAAATGTCGGGTGGCATGCAGCAGAGAGCCGCGATTGCCCAGGCTCTGATCATGAAACCTGAAGTGCTGCTGCTGGACGAACCGTTCGGCGCTCTGGATACAATGACCAGGGAACAGTGCCAGAGGCTTCTGCTGCGACTTTATCTTTCCAACAAAACTGCAGCAGACAGCAAAAACCTGATCACTGTGATCCTGGTCACGCACGAGTTGTCTGAGGCGATTCTGGTCGGCGACAGGGTGATCGCAATTTCCCAGCACTGGAACTGGCTGGACTTGGGTTTCAAATCCTGCCCGGGAGCGACCGTTGTCTATGACAAAAAAGCTCCGATTTATCCGCCTGATATAGTGATCAAAGCGGAAGAATTTGCTGAACAGGAAAATGAGATTAAAAAAGCGGCCTTTGATCCCAATTACTGCCAGGATAAAAAAGAATTCCTGCAGGACTGGAAACAACTGACTGGAGGGAATCATGTCTGAAGCTCCTACTTATGCCTTTCTGAGGGAACTGGCCAGATCAGTGAACTCCAGGGCCTCGAATTCGCTGCTGATTTCCGGGAATATCAATGATCTTTATTATCTGGATGATTCCCGAGGCTATGTGCCGCTGATTGATTTTTTAAAGGAAAAATGGTCGGCTGCTCCAGGCAAGATCATTCTTGTGAATCAACTCAACGGCTTCATCGGATTCCCGAATCCAGAGTCCAGAAAACTCCTGAAAAAATCCTGGGTCTTCTGGAAATTGTCTCAACAATCAGATGCTGATCTCAAAACTCTCGAAGACGAATTCGAGGAAAATTTATACAGCCTGGATCGCTATCCTACGGCATCCCTGGAAATTCTGCGTCAATTCTGCCTGTGTTCACGGACAAAGGATCCCAAAACCGGCAAGCCTTTCCTGGAAAAGGATCTGATCATTTTCATTGAGTCGGCCGAAGTCCTGATCCCTGAAGGGAATATTCCGGACCTGCCGCCTGGTGACAGGCACAGGATCAACATAGGCCTGGACTGGTTTTCAGACCAGAGCTTCATCGAAGGGCCGGATGCAGTGATTTTGCTGTCTGAATCCGCCAGTGTTGTGAATCAGAAGATTTCCAGGCTGCCTTTCGTAAAACTGATTGAGATCCCGCTGCCTGATCTGGAGATGAGAAAGCACTATATTTCATTCTTCAATCAGGCTGAAGATCGCAAACTCAAACTTTGGGCTGGAGAGAATGAACTGGCGGAAATCTCTGCAGGACTAAATCTTTACGAATTACGGCAACTGATGAAAGAGGCCATCGGCAATGAACAGCGCATTGAAATCAGCGATGTCGTCTGTGGAGTGGAAAATTTCATTAAAGCCCAGCTCGGTGAGGATGTGGTGGAATTCAAGAGACCTGCCCACGACCTGGAAAAGGACGTAATTGGAGCCGCCAAATTAAAGGATTTCCTGAAAAAAAGCCTGATCCCCAGGATCAGGGCCGGTGGCGACAGTTCCCTGTCAGGAGCTGCTGTTTCCGGACCGATCGGAGTCGGGAAAACATTTATTTTTGAAGCTGTGGCCGCCTCCCTTGGAATTCCTGTTCTGGTGCTGAAGAACATCCGTTCTCAGTGGTTCGGACAGACAGACGTGATTTTTGAGCGGCTGAAGCGGGTGCTGGAAGCCCTGTACCGCGTGATGATCTTCGTGGATGAAGCAGATACGCAGTTCGGCGACCTGGGTCCTGATTCTCATTCTACTGAGCGGAGACTGACCGGAAAAATCCAGAACATGATGGCAGACACCCGTTACAGGGGCAGGATATTCTGGCTGCTCCTGACCGCCAGAATCCACCTGCTGTCTCCCGACCTTAGAAGACCTGGGCGAGCAGGGGATCTGATCATTCCTGTGCTGGATCCGGACCCTGACGGGGTGTTGGAATACCTGCGCTGGATATTTAAAACATCGGGTAATGAGTCACCATCGGAAGATGAACTCAGTACTCTAAGCAAAGCCACGATAGGATTCTATCCCAGCACTTATACCTTGTTGCGCAGTGAAATCAAAGCCTGGC
>JAQTZZ010000074.1 GCA_028687545.1 Candidatus Wallbacteria bacterium | reverse complement strand
TCGATACTGCTGGTATCAGGAGATGAACTGGCTTTTCCCCTGTTTTACGCACAGTACGCTGAAAAAATACGCACAGACATCATGGTGGTGGACAGTTCTCTGATCAGTATTCCATGGTACAGAGATTATTTGAGGAAATATCTGGGGCTGGAACCGGAGGCTCTGTCTGAGGGACTGGCGCATGGCGGTCTGACAGGAGTTTTCAGCGCCGAAAAACATCCCGGAGAGACTACCTATTTTTTCAATAACTACGGACATCTGTATGCCCTTGACGGCCAAAAAGAGTTGTATTTATCGGAAAACGACAATTGCTGGAAAAATCTGGTGCTTCCCTATGGAAAGCCCCTGGACTCAGGTGAAAAGAGGATCAAACACTTATACGCCTCTGCACTGAGGAACTATTCCAGCGAACTGGCCGGGGAATTTCATTATTCCGAAGCAGCGGCATACATCACCCTTTCCCGCAGCCTCAGTCCGGATCCGCAGTCCCTGGATATCCAGAATGCGATCAGCCGCAGCGCCAGAATTTACGAAGAATATCGGGAACTGACCCGGAAGGATCAGGAGAAAAAACTGGCACTTTCGATTGCAATGGAAAATGCCGCACTGATCCAGGCGGACGCGGCTCTGATGTATGAAAAGACTTCGGATGACCGCTATCTGAACGAAGAAGTTCAGGCTCTCTGGAAATTGAAGGACTGGAATCGCTTCCAGACCGAAGTCGACAAATTCAAGGATGAACGGCAGAAAACTTTTTATCTCCTCCGATATTTTCTGATTCAGGGAAAAAACGCGGAAGCAAAAAAGCTCTCTGAAACATGGGTTTCAAAAGGATTGCAGGATCAGGAAATCAACCTGCTGATCGCGCAGGTTCAGATAGAGGAGAAAAACTGGCCGGAACTGGGAAAAATCCTGGATTCTATTCCGGAAATAGTGCAGGGATGGAATTTGAGAGCCCGGTATTATTACAGAACCGGACAGACCGCGGAAGCTCTTTCATACTGGCGGAAAGTGCTGGAAGAAGATCCGGAAAATGCGGCTGCGATCAGCGGGATCGGGATGCTGGAGACATTTCCAGGGATGCTTTTAGGAGAATGAATGAATAAAAGTTTTTTTGAGATCATGAAAATATCCTGGTGCAATTCCGGGAATCTTGTCAGGAAAATGACCTGGAAAACATACGCATCACTAGCGTTGATTTACTGCATAGCCTGGTTTTCCGGCCAGAACCTTTCATTTGCCGGTTTGTTCTTCAACACCGCTTCGTCCCTGAAAGGGGGATCGGATGCCGCCTACACTGAAATCATCAAAAGTGCGCTGAAATCGGCTGATCCTGATCTGGAGGAAAAACTGAGGGTAGCCAAGGAAGTGTTTGGCGAGCAGAAGCAGAAATTGGGCAGCATCATTGAGCAGCATCTGGGGCCTGTTTTTTTGTTTATCGCCCTGATCATAGCGCTGACGGCTTATGCACTGGTCTGGCAATTCCGTTTCCTGCTCCTGTTTTTTTCCACACTGTTCACGGCCGGGATTGAGCGCAGGCTGCTGGATGAATTTAAGAAAAAAGGGAGTTTTGCAGCTCTGGTATTTGCTTCAGCCCTGCTGTTCTTTTTCCTGCCTGCAGCATATCTCGCTGCTTCCGGAATTCTGCAGGTTATGTTCGACAGTTCCGGATTCGGAGCTCCCGGAGCGCAGGCTGTGCGATTCTCGAATCTTTTGGCACTGCTGGGAAATGTCTGCCTGGGCCTGTTTTTCTTTTTTCTGATACCCTGGCTTGCCACCAGGGATCTTTCTGTCTCTCTTTGCTGCAGGACCTTCCTGATTTTTTTCTGCGAAAAATGGTCAGCAATCATGAGATATTTGCTCTGTAAAGGGATACTGACTACAGTATTGGCTTATTTCTATGCCAAAGCAGTCTTAATCATCGTGATTGCAGTGGGACTTCCGCTCAGCCTGATCGTCATCCTGCTGTCAGTGCTGCTTTTCATGCTGACATTCAGCATCCAGATCCTTTTATACCCTGCGACCTTCCTGTTTGCCTTGCTGCTGATCTGTCTGGCCCTGGCAGTAACTTACGCCGTTATTTTCATTTTTTTACGCATGTTCATCTTTCTGACATACATGGATCTGAATTTTCTCAGATTCAGGGGAATGCTGGACCAGGAAAAAGAGGCCTGTCTTATGCAATTTGATGGAAAAGTGATCCTGAATCAGTAAGCTGTGGCAGAGGAATTGGAAAAGTGCAATTTTCTGAAATCGAACTGGAACTGAAAAAAAGGGGATTCTGCGCCGTCGCAGGTATGGATGAAGCCGGACGCGGTCCGCTGGCAGGTCCCGTAGTGGCAGCCTGTGTGATACTCAGAGCAGATTTCGATCTGGAAGGTGTACGGGATTCCAAAAAGCTCAGCGATTCCGCCAGGAGAAAACTTTATCCTGGTATTATTACCCGGGCTGTGGGCTATTCCTTTGGGATTTCATCCAGGGAAGAGATTGACGATCTGAACATCCTGAAAGCCACAAAAAAAGCCATGCTGAAAGCTTTCGGCGGACTTGGCCTTCGTCCGGACTATCTGCTGATCGACGCAGTGAAGCTTGGGGATCTTGGAATTCCGTACCAAAGCCTGATCAGAGGAGAGGACAAGTCTCTCTCGATAGCAGCTGCCTCAATCCTCGCCAAGGTCCATCGTGACGATTTGATGCTGGAACTGGGTCAGAAGTATCCGGCTTACGGGTTTGCCGCGCATAAAGGGTATGGAACCCTGGATCATCTGCTGGCAATTTCGCTGTACGGACCATGTCCAGAGCACCGCAAAACATTCGAACCTGTCAAATCAGGTCTTTTCCCCCCGCTTTTTTATCAATTCTGGAAGAGGGCCAAGACTCTCAGAAGTATGCCGGCATTAGAAGCACTGGAAGGCGAAATTACTGAGTCCGGATTCGAGCCGCGGGAATTGAGCGCGATCGGAAAAATCTGCCGGGATGCCAGGGACAGACTTGAGAGAAAAGAAACGGAGGCTAAGCTTGGCTTCGGGAAATAGCAGGAAAGAACTGGGAGAGCACGGAGAACACCGGGCTTCTGAATATATCCGGGAGCTGGGTTTCTCCCTGGTGGCAGAAAATTTCCGCAGCAGGTTTGGGGAAATTGATCTGATCGTGTCCTGTGGGGAGCAGCTGGTTTTTGTGGAAGTTAAAACCCGGAAAACAGCTTTTGGCATGGATCCCGGTTTTCTCGTCAACCGGGCTAAGCAGCAGCGCATAAAAAAAACAGCCCTTTATTTTATAGCCATCCATCCGGAATATCAGAATTACAATTTCAGATTTGACGTGATCAACATCATCGACTGGAAGATCGAACATCTGGAAAATGCTTTTCAGTAGGGAACGGTTTCTGACCGTTCCTGCAACATGTCCGGAAAAGTTGAGAATCATTAAAAAAACATGTAATATAATTAAAATTTTCAAACAGCAGAGCCGATTTTTATATGAATAATCCAAAGATATTGCTGCCTCCTGAAGAAATCGAACAATTATTCCTTCAGCATCTGGACGACCCGCAGGGGTTCAATCAAAAAAAGCTGCAGGAGTTGTTTTTCACTCAGCCCGACAAGGTGAAACGGCAGAAAATGCTTGAACAGCTGGTGGAAACCCACCGGCTGGAATGGAAACTGTACCCGGAATTTTTTCAGCCCGCTGTGGAGAGCGACGATTTTCCACTGATCCAGGTCCTGGTAAAGATGGCTGAACTGAATTTCGAATCAGGCGGGTATCTGTTCATCTTTTACCTGCTGTCTCACTCAAACAGCGAAATTTTCAAACTGGCGGCTGAATCACTGCACCGCAAGAAGAGCACGGCTACCCAGCATCCGGAACTTCAGGAATTGATCCTGAATCATTCGGATCGAAGGCAATTGCTGGAAATTCTCTTAAATGAATTTTCCAAGGAGCTGAAAAACACCTGGTATCAGATGCTTCAGCAGAAAGAAACCTCGCTTGACATCAAGCTCAAACTGCTCGATTCTCTCAAAGGTACCGCTGATTCAAGTTTCGCGAAGATTCTCGAAAAACTGTCCAAAGACATGGAACCGGTAATTTCTTCCACTGCCCAGAGAATTCTCACAGAGATCTATGGGAAGTATTCTCTGGTGAGGGACGAAAAGGAATCCGTTTCCAAGTCGCAGGTAATGCCTGAATCCAAAAGAACGGTGTTTGAGCGAAGCGGGCGAAAGCTTGTGTATCTCTTGGGCGTGCTGTTCATGTTTCTCCTTTTCCATCTCATTTTCAGCAAAAATGTCCCCCCGGTTTTCACCTATTTCTGTTACTGGGGAATCATTATCTACGGCGCTACTCTTGGAATGGAGGAAGGCTGCACGATCACGCTTGTGATTTCTGTAATGGCTCCGATCTTCTATGTGCTCAATTTCACCCCTGCCTTCGGACCATCATGGATCGTGTGCCTGTCATACGCCCTGCTGGGGATTTCCCTGTCGGTTGTCAATAAGAACTACATTGACCTTCTCGATGAAACAAGCAGGTCCCGGGCAGAGATGAAAAACCTGAAGAACAGGACCGTGACCCTGGAAGGGCAGTTGAACAGCAATTTTGAAGCGATCCAGTCCATCAAAGAAAAACTGACTGAACGCACCATCAAACTTTACGCCTTGATGGTGAACATCAGAGAAATCACGTCATCAGTGGATGTGGAAAAAATCGGCTCTTCCATGACGGAAATTCTGGTCAAGGGGCTGCAGGCCCAGTCCGGGCAGATCTATCTGGTAGATCCCAACAAGGATGACATCTATACCATCAGCAATTTCCGGGTTGCAGGCGGCAAGGTGCAGGAGCTTTCCGAGCGGAAGCTCAGAATCAGCGACGATCAGGTCCTGGGTTACCTGGTCAGCAGGCGGGAAATCATCACTACCTTTGACATGAAGCGCCAGCCGGAGCTTCTGAGCATTGCAAAACGATCCAAACTTGCGTTCAAAGTACTTGCCCCACTGCTGGTCAGCGGTGAAGTCAAAGGCATCATCATCATAGAACAGCGTGAACGGGAAGAAATCGGGGAAGATGAACGCCTGCTGCTCAATGCGCTTCTCTCTTCTGCCACGATCGCCCTGAAAAATGCCGAAGTGTTCAACCTCAAGCGCGAAGAGCTGACCAGGATGAGAAAACTCAGTGAAAACGACCGGAAAAAACAGATTAAATTGAAAGAGACCTTTGAAAAATATGTTTCCCCGGCACTGGTGAACCAGCTGCTCGAAAGAGCGGACGGCATCTCACTGGGAGGGGAATCGCTGGAGATAGCGATTCTTTTAATGGATATCCGTGGATTTACCACCTTTTCCGACAGCAATCCCCCAGAGCGGGTCGTGGAACTGCTTAACAGTTTTTTTAAATTGACATCCACAGTGATCCTTGATCATCAGGGTACGATCGACAAATTCATGGGCGACGCGGTGCTTTGTTTCTTCGGAGCTCCGCTGCCGATGGAAAACCCTTACCGGAAAGCTGTTGAATGCGCTTTCAAGATCAAGAAGGAAATCGCTGTGCTCGACGAGCTGTTCAGAAAGAAATATAATTTTTCCCTGACCATAGGGCAGGCGATTAATTACGGCCGAGCGGTCGTAGGCAATATCGGGTCCGAAAAAAGAATGGAATTCACGGCAATCGGCGATGTGGTGAATACTGCCGCCAGACTGGAAGATTTGTCGCTGGCAGGCCAGATTCTGGTGCCGGAATCACTTTTTTCCCTGCTCGGAGACAAAGTCCAGGGAGATAAACTTGGGGATTTCCGGCTCAGAGGCAAATTGAAATCGATCGGAGTATACAACCTGACTGTATGCAAAAACATGTTATAGCCTTTTTTTTTCTGCTGGCAATCTGTTTCACTTCCTTCCTGACCGGGCAGCGGATGAAGAGTAATCCTGAATCGCAGGTCAACCGCGCCATGGATCTGATCATGGCCAGGCGGCAGGTGGTTTTTGACTATCAGCTTTTCGCAAAAACCGAGGCAGAGGCTGCCCCGGCAGAATCAATGAATGACCTAATCAAGAAGGATGTTCTGAAAAAGGAAAAACATGGAAGATAAGACTTTCAAAGAGCAACTTGATTTTTACCTGATCGCCGGACTGCTGATTTCTTTGATTTCTTTTTTTCTTTCACTGTTTGGCGTGCATGATGAATTTCTCCCTTATTTTTATTACGTAAATTTCTTTTTGATCACGATTATGATTATTGGGTGCAGATTCGAAAAGGGAAAAATGGTGGCGACAGTCACTGTGCTTGCGATTCTTCATATCATTTATGTGTATTTTTTCTACCCTGATCCGGATGTTCAGAAAAGCAGTGAATTTGCAAAAGGATTCATAGTCAACATCTTTCTAATCTGCTTTTTTTACTTGTTCGGCTTTGCCGCCTGGCTGCAGCAGAGGAAGTGGCAGAAGGACTTGGAGGACTTGCAATACGAACTGAAGGTGGCGCAGAAAGAATCTACCAAGGTCAAGGAAGAATCCAGAAACGCGACTGGAAGTTCTCCTAAAGACGACCTTTATCTGGAAAAGAAGATGGTCCGTTATACCGCCTACTGCCAGATTTCAGAAGAGATCATCAAAGCGCTTTACAACGGGAGAAAGGATTTTCTGCAATTCGTGGTCACTCTGCTCCAGACCCGGTTGAAAATCGAGCACGTGGAACTCTTTTTTTTCGACCCTTCCCAGGGTTGGACCCAGACTCAGAAAAGTGGAAGGGAGCAGCAAAACGCACTCTCGCTGCAGTGTAAAGAAGCTCTCTGCAAAGCAGTGACCGAAGAACACGCAGTGATTTCCAGCGCCAGCGAACTGGTGAATAAATATCATTTGAGCATCGAGACTGAAGGAGGAATCATCGGTGTACCGATTTTTCCGGGAGACAAGAATAAATGCGCGATTATCCTGGAAGGGTTCAAGGACAAACAAATGCTTCAGGACGATGAGCGATTCTGTCAGCGTCTGTCATTGAGTCTTAACAGAGGAGAGGAGAACTGAAGTGAAGGAAATGCTTGAAGTCTTAGCCGAAAAAAACAGACAAGCCCAGATCGGTGGCGGAAGCGAGCGGATCCAAAAGCAGCACTCGGACGGAAAATTGACAGCGCGTGAGAGGATTGAAAAATTGCTGGATCCAGGAAGCTTCGAAGAGCTTGACCGTTTCGTAGTTCACCGCTGCAATGAATTCGGGATGGGAAATAAAAAATTTTATGGAGATGCGGTAGTCACCGGTTTCGGTGAAATCGACGGCCGCACTGTATATGTGTTTGCCCAGGACTTTACTGTGATCGGTGGTTCACTGGGCGAAATGTGCGCGAAAAAAATCTGCAAAGTGATGGACCTGGCTCTGCAGAATGGGGCACCATTCATCGGATTGAATGATTCCGGCGGTGCCAGGATTCAGGAAGGTGTGCTCAGCCTCGGCGGGTATGGAGACATTTTCTGCAGGAACACCAAATCTTCAGGGGTGATACCTCAGATCTCCTGCATCATGGGAAACTGCGCGGGAGGGGCTGTTTATTCACCCGCGATCACGGATTTCGTTTTCATGGTCAAAGACACTTCATATATGTTTATCACAGGCCCTGAGGTGATAAAAGCTGTCACTTCCGAGGATATTTCATTCGACGAACTCGGATCTTCCAGGATCCACAACGAGATCAGCGGAGTCGCTCATTTCTCCACTGAAGACGACGAGGACTGTCTGGCCCAGGTGAGGAAGCTGATCAGTTACATTCCTTCCAACAATCTGGAAAACCCGCCTTTCGCCGAAACAGACGATCCCATAGACCGGCTGATCCCTAATGTGGAACAGATAGTGCCGGACAACCCTAACAAACCTTATGATGTACACGAGGTGATCCGTGAGATTGTCGACAACGGCGAATTTTTTGAAGTGCACCGCGATTTTGCCCGCAACATTGTGGTGGGACTGGCCAGGCTGGCCGGATTTACTGTTGGAATAGTGGCCAATAATCCGATTGTTCTGGCAGGGACTATTGATATCGACAGCTCATTCAAGGCTTCCCGTTTTGTCCGTTTCTGCGATGCCTTCAATATACCACTGGTAAGCCTGGTGGACGTTCCGGGTTTCCTGCCCGGCAAAAACCAGGAGTATGGAGGAATCATCAAGCATGGGGCCAAAATGCTTTATGCATACGCTGAAGCCACTGTGCCGAAATTGACAGTCATCACCAGAAAGGCATACGGCGGGGCGTACATCGTGATGTGCTCAAAACATCTGGGTGGAGACTACAACGTTGCGTGGCCTACTGCTGAAATTGCCGTGATGGGTCCGGAAGGTGCCTGCAACATTGTTTTCAGGAACGAATTGAAAAGTGCTTCAAACATCGAGGAAAAGAGGAAGGAACTGGTACAGGATTACAGGGACAAAATCGCCACGCCGTATGTGGCTGCAGCCCTTGGTTACATCGACGGGATCATCAAGCCCGCGGAGACGAGAGTGCATCTGATCAAAGGCCTTTATTCGCTGATTGGAAAGCGCTCGCAGGGGCTGACCAGGAAACATGGGAACATACCTTTATAAGAACCACTGACCTTTAATCGTTTGTGGCTCCAAAGGGGTTTGTAAGTTGGTAGGTTTATAGGTTGGTATTAAAGAAAGACAAAGAGGAGTTATGGTTGAAAAAATACTGATCGCGAATCGGGGAGAAATAGCCTGCGATCTGATTTCCTTTTTCAGGCTGAAAAAAAAGAAGACAGTTCTAGTTGTTTCCACTGAAGACGAGACAAGCCTTGCTGCAAGGATTGCCGACCGGGTTGTCTTTTCGGGTGAAGGGCACAGGATTTACAGGGACGCGCAGAAAATTGTGAAGGCCGCCCAGGAGGAGAAATGTGATTCTCTGCATCCTGGCTACGGGTATCTGGCTTCCAGCCCTGAACTGGCCGGGCTGTGTGAAGAACGGAAAATCATGTTTTTCGGACCTCAAGCCAGCCAGCTCGAGCGGGCCCGCAACAGAAACGGAATTTTGGAGCAGGCAGGGCAACTCGGTGTCAGGACAGTTGAACACAGCGGACTTCTTTATAACACCAGCGAGGCGTCTCCTGCAGCAGTGAAATTTGGTTTTCCGCTCTCTGTCATCCCGAATTTCGGTTACCTTAATTACGGGATTCAATATTGTGGAAAAAACAGTGAATTCAAAGATAAATTCCTGTTGTCGCAGAAAGAATCCTTTTCCCTGCTTGGAAACCAGGAAGTTTATCTTGAGCGCTATTATCCCGGTGGCTACACGATCGAAGTACCGTTTGCAAAATCCGGGAGCGGCAGTGTCGTAATTTTTCCGGAAATCAATACTTCCGCCCGCAGCCATTTCAAGAAAATCATTCTGGAATCCCCGGCCCCGTTCCTGGATCAAAAGAAACGGAGCAGGCTCTATGAAATCGCCATGAAGATCTTAGCCGGGTTTGATTTCTGCTCGGTCGGCAGCCTTGAATTCGTTGTGACAGATGATTTTCTTTTCTCCTGTCTGAATCCGTTTATCCCGCTTGGATACCAGCTGCTCTTGAAAAATTATGGAGTGGATTTCCGGGAACTGCAGTTGCAGATAGCAGAGACCGGCAAATTTGAGCCATTTTCAATTCAGGAAGGAAATTATGGAATTGAATCCAGGATTTACGCTGAACGCTGGCAGGATAATTTCAGACCTTGCTCAGGAGCTGTGCAGGACTTTTCCATAGGCTTCGATCCTCTTGCAGCCGGAGCATTTTTTTCCACGCCCCTTCTCCCCGGGGAAATGATCGGAATCGGGGATTACCCGTTCCTGGGGAAATTGGTGGTCAGCGGTAAAATTCGCTCTGAGGTCATCGAACACACCTGCCTGGCACTGGATTGCCTGTTTCTGAAGGGACTTGTGAACAATGCCACTTTCATCCGTAATCTAATAACCAGTAAATATTTCCAGGAAGGGCGGCTGACTATGGATTTCATTGATCAGCAGCTCAAGCACAAGCAGTTCAGGAAATACCTGGAAGATTCCGAGACCGCTGCTCAACTGGCCGCTGCTCTTCTGGAAAAAAGAAATCCGACGGCCGCAAGCAAGAAGCCGCAGGCCAGGGAGAGCATCTGGAGTGCCATGGGACGACTTTCGCTCATGCAGAAACGCGGACTATAGGAGGAAAGCGATGAACTGCAGAATCAGGATCTGGGACAAGGAATTCAAGATAACAGCCAATGAATTGGAAAATGAAATTGAACTACAGTCCGGGAATGCGATACACCGTCTCAGATGGGTCGGGAATGGCGCTTTCATTGATGGAAGATATCATGAGTTTGAGGTGGAATATGACCTGTCAGGCAACCCTAAAAGCGTAATCCTGAACGGGGAGGAATTTCCGCTGGTGATAGACCGGATTGACAGCGTCCGGATCAAAAAGCAGGCGCAGGAGCAGACAGTCAGCGGTAAGTTGCGGGCTAATCTTGCAGGCAAGGTGCTTGTTCTAGCTGTGGAAGCAGGGCAGAAGGTCGAGGCAGGGCAGCTCTTGCTGATACTGGAAGCCATGAAAATGGAGAACGAACTTCGCGCTCCTTTTGCCGGAAAAATAAAGGAAATCGCCGTGGAACAAGGAAAAACAGTTTCCAAAGACCAGCTGCTGCTGGAAGTGGAACGATAAATTTTATTAGATCGGAGGATCAGATGAATACTAAGAAGACACCGCGACTGTTTACCCGCCTTGGAATGCTGCACCTGCTTAAAAATGAAATCCCGCAGGCAATCGTCGAGTTCCGCAAAGCACTGCTTCTGGACCCGACCAATCTGATTGCCCTGCAGAAACTAGCCAATCTCTTCACTCTGGGAGGAGAGCACAAGGAAGCTTTAAAGTATTACGAAAAAGCCATCAGCCTGTCCAAAGATGACCTGGAACTGAGATGCGGATTAGCCGGGTGCCTAGAAGCAAACGAAAAAAATGCCGAATCGCTCGCCGCATACGAGATGATTCAAAAACAAAAACCCGACTATGAAATGATCGAATTTCACCTCTCCCGTGTCCATCTCAAACTTTCCCATCTGGATGACGCTAAAAAATTCTATGCCGAAGCAATAAAGCGCTATCCTGACGATCCTGATGTGAAGGCGTTCGGGACTGACATTCAGGAAAAATCGGAAAAAGCCGAAAATATGTCAAAGAAAGATTCCGATTTATCTGTTGAAACCGGAGACAAGAAGGAGCGGAAGTCCCGGAAAAAAAAATAGGTCGGCATGGCTGAAAACGAGTTCAAATTTCGCAAGAAACTTGGTCAACTATTACTTGAAAAAAATCTTGTTTCAGAAGATAAGCTCCACTGGGCTATAGAACAGCAGGCTGCTTCAAAAAAATTTCTCGGCGAAATCCTGATCGAAGCTAATCTGGTAAAGGAAGAGGAGCTGCTCAAAGTTCTCGCAGAGCAGGATGGAATTACCTTTCTCGATCTGAAAAAGGACAAAATTCAGATCAACCGGGAAATAGTGGCTCGCGTACCGCCCTCTGTCATCAAGAGATTTGGAATACTGCCGTTCCAGTTCAAGGACGGAGCAATCAGCGTGCTGGTATCCAATACAATCAGGCTCCGGATGCAGCCTGAGATCGAAAAAATCCTTTCAGTACCAGTGAAAATGATGCTGACGACCAGAAAATACCTGGAATTGATTGTCGCCAACATTCTTGAAAATGTTCCCTATCACTTTGACGTCAATGACCCTGAGTGTATCAGATATAAAAAAATTGAAACCATCGGCATCACAGCTTCTGCCTTTACATCAGATAAAAAGAAGCTGCTGGGTGAACTGCTGATCGAACGTGGATTGATCAGCGAGGAGCAGCTGAACACAGCTCTCAATGAACAGCAGCAGCATAAGAAGGAACTGCAGCAGATCCTGGTTGAGCACAACCTGCTCGATGAGGAACAGTCGCTGGAACTTGATGCTCTGATGCATCAGACCGTTTTCATCAGCCTGATCAATTTTACTCCCCAGCTGAATCTTTTAAAGTATTTCAAGCCCGATGAAATGAAGCAGGTTCCCTTTCTTCCAATCAACTCCGAACAGGATCTTTTACGGCTGGCAGTGAGCAGACTTGACGATCTGACTTTTTTCAATAAATTCAATACAAATTTCCCGTACAAGCTGGAATTTTACCTTGCCAGGGAAGGGGAGATCATCAATGCTCTCGGCAAGATAGATCTGGATGCCATCTCCAGACAACTGGATCTGCAGGAGCTTAAAATCTCGCGGATCAAGGAAAAAGGACTGGCCAAGCAGCTGGTGAAGATGGGATATCTTACCGCTGGAGCCTTGGATGCAGCCTGGAAAAAGAGCGAAGAGCAGAAACAGCTTTTGACTGAATATCTTGTGGACACCGATCAGGTCAAGCAGGTCGTGATCAACAAAATCCGTGATCTCAGGCCGGTTCTCGAGTTCGTCAACCTCGAAGGAAGGAAGCCCGATCTGTCGGTTGTGAAACTGGCTCCGCCGGAAGTGCTGATGAAATGCAGGGCGATTCCTATCGATAAGTCCGAGTTTGATATTACTGTAGCCATTGCAGAGGATGATGCTGAGACTGTGAGGGAACTTGATCAGATCAGACTGGCCACAAATCTCAGGATCAGATGCATGCTCGCTGACGAACAGGAAATACTGCGCATGCAGGAAGAGGTATTTGGCCCATCCGGTTCCATCATCAAATCAAAACCAGTATCTCCGCCTGCTGAAGAAAAAGAAGAAGTGCAGGTTTTAAAACCAGTACCTGTGCCGGAAACCGATTCACCGACTGAGGAATCAGTCGAAATTCTTGACGAGTTTGACTTGACTGCCGAATACAGGGAATATTCGCCCAGGTTAAAAGATTCGCTGAAACTGCTGACCGCAGTCAGGGAAAGACAGATTATTCTGGACCCCATGGATAGAAGTACACTTGACACAACCGCAAGAGACAGTGCAGTCGCCAATTTTCTGGATAATCTTCTGCAGCTTGCTCTCCGGAAAAGCGCCAGCCATATTCACCTCGAACCAGGTGAAAAAATCCTGCGCGTCAGTGTCAGAGTCAACGGAGCAATCATACTGGCGACAGAAGCACCATTGAGCCTGGGCGTGCATCTGATTTCCCGGATCATGGCGCTTTCCAAAATAGAAATGACTGAAGCGAAAGTGCCTTATTCCGGAAGCTTCAAGCACAAGAGCGGAAATTTTTCCGCTGATGTGATGGTG
>JAQTZZ010000073.1 GCA_028687545.1 Candidatus Wallbacteria bacterium | reverse complement strand
CAATGTTGTCTACCTGAACGAAAAGGATACATCCAGCGTGCATCTGAATGGTAACACCAAAGTTCCGGTCTCACGCTTGAAACCTGTTTCAGTCGGCGGAGGGATCTACACCAATGAAGCCAATATCGGCTATGTGCCAGGTATAAATACTTCCTCAGTGCATCCTGTCCGTTTCTGGATCGGCTGCTTCAATGAACCGACCCTTGCTTATCAGGCTCTGGTGGCGATCCAGAAAAATTTCAATACCACCAATCTTCAGGCCTTTAATTTTTTCCCGTCTGACATGAGCGGCTTCAACGACTGGTCAAAGAATTTTCAGACATACAATCTTTTCGGCAGGTATCTGGTGCTCAGGATCATCATCTACACTAATCCCAACCTGGCCGGCAAATATGCCAATCCCTGGAAAGGGATCTATAACGATAAAGACGAGAACAATAACAAGGACCTGGGGATTATTCCGGCACCTCCTGTTACAGCCATCCATGCATACGGCACCAGGAACGACGGCAGCATGACTCCCAGGATCACAGGCCTGACTGCAGATTACATGGAATACAACCCTGTTATCAGGCTGAACAGAATCGAGCCCGCTGAAGCCAATGACGGATCTGATTATAATAACTGGGAACCGATGATTTTCGGATTCGGCACCCATGAAATCTGGGATTTCAACGCGGATTCCTGGGCCAATGGCACGCCGACCAGCGAACTCTACATCAATCACAAGCCGGGGAACTGAGATGAAAAAAGGTGTACTGCTTTTGACTCTGATGGTATTTATCGCAATCATCGGCCTGGGAGCCATCATGATCATACCCCCGATCGAAAAGCAGGGGCGAGGGGTGCTGGAGCAGAACTATGAAGGCACTCTGATTGATTTTTACCGCTCTTTTCACGATTATCTGAACCTGGAATTGAACCAGAAGGGCTCTTCCATCGAAGCAGCGATCCTGAAAAACACAATTTTCACCACCCCTATCCCCCTCGGTTCCCCTGGATACGTCCCCGGTGCCACTGGATACACCGGGGAAGTGATTCTGAATAAGCAGAATGCTTACTTGTTTGTTCAGGGTTCTGCCAGCCCCAGCCCTCCGTATTCCAGCATCGACTACACCTGGGACAGCACATCCACTCCAAAATATACAGGCGGCATCATGAATGAGATGGTGAAAAAAGGATACATCACCAAGCGGAGGCTCGATAAGATCGGTTTTCCTGATTCATACAAGAAATATGGAAAAGATCCTCCCTATTCAATGACCTGGGAAATACTGCTGATTCCAATGTATTGAGTGATGATTGGTGAATAGCGGATAGTGAATAGTGAATAGTGAATGGAAAAGATATTCCGTACCAATCACTAATCACTTATCACCAATCACCAATCACTAATCACCAATCACCAATCACCAATCACAATCACTATTCACCATTTACTGCTGAGATGTGATAAAATTTTCAGGAATGGACTAAATTTTACCCGGAGGTATTGATGGGGGACAGAAAACTTGAATTCAAGAAAAAGTCCGACGCAATTTTGAAACTCGCAGGCAAGCTGGCTGACGAGGTGCTGATCAGTCTGAGTTCCACAGTGAATTCACTGACCCGTTTCGGAGAGAACGAGATCACCCAGAATGTCACACTTGCGACGGGTGGAACAGGGATCACTCTGGTGCGCGACCAGAAATCCACCAAAATCCAGACCGACTGCCTGGAGCCTGAAAAGCTGAAACCGCTGCTTCTGAAGGCCTCGGAGATCCTCAAATACCAGAAGAAAGACCCTGATTATCCGAATTTCCCCAAACAGATCAAATTTGATCAAAGCGGGTCCTGTTACTCCGACAAAACCGCCAGAAACAGCCCGAAAGACAGGGCTGAACTTGTGATTTCACATATCAGGCGCTGCGAATCTGAAAAACTGCTTGGATCAGGCATTGTTTCCACTAATGAAACCCGGCTTGCCATTGCCAACAGCAAAGGACTTTTCGCATATCATGAAACCACAGGCTCCAACTTCTCCACAACTGTGATGGACGATAAAGGCCATTCCGGCTGGGCCACAGGAAGCAATGTGGATATCTCCAGACTCGACTGGGAAACAGTCAGCCGGACTGCGATCGAAAAGAGCAAGCTCAACCGGAAGCCGAGGGATCTGGAAGTCGGTGAATACCCTGTGATACTGGAGCCTGCTGCAGTTACAGATATGCTGCTGTTTTTAAGCTACAAGGCTTTTGCCACCCAGGCTTATCAGGAAGGCCGTTCGCCCCTGCAGGGCAAGCTCGGGAAAAAGATCATGTCAAAGAACCTTACTATACTGGACGATCCGTTCGATCCCCTGAATCCGGGCCTTCCGTTTGATTTTGAAGGCATAAAGCGGCAGGGCCTGACACTGGTGGACAAGGGAATTTTCAAAGAACTTCCGATTGACTTGAAATTGTCTAAAAAAATGGGCAAACCTTCCACCGGACACGGGCTGGACTATCCGAACCCGATGGGACCATTCTGCCTGAACCTGAGAATCCCGCCAGGCAAGCGGAGCCTCGCTGAAATCATCAGGGACAGCGACAAATGTCTCTTGATCACACATTTCCATTACACCAACATCATCAACCCCAATGACCTGACCATTACAGGTACCACCAGAGACGGACTGTACTGGATCGAAAAGGGGAAGATCGCCTACCCTGTGAAGAACATGCGACTCACTGAAAGTGTTTTCAGGGCATTGAATCTGGTGGAGGAAATCTCCAGCGAACAGGTTTTCGAGAGTGCTTTCTTCGGCGGAGGATTTATTGTTCCCAGCATGAAGCTGTCGGGGTTTAAGTTTACGAGCAAGACGGATTACTGAAGGGACGATGACTGGTAAAAATTACGAATGTTCTGCATGAAGTTAGTATGTTAGCAGGTTGGTAAGTTAGTAAGTTCAGAGAAATAGTGAAAAAGAACATACCAACCTACAAACTTACAAACATACCAACCTCATGGAGTATTCAATACGATTATTGTAGGAGGAATTGAATGAAGCAATACACCGATCAGGCCATGCAGATCTGCAAAAAAAGAGGTGCTGACTATGCAGATATCAGAATCGTTGAAATCACCAGGGAAGAATTGGGTGTCCGGAACGGAGAGTTGTCAGCAATCGAGAATTATAAGAGTTTCGGATATGGGATCAGAGTTATTATGAAGGGTGCCTGGGGTTATGCCGCAGCTGCGGGACTTGATCCGGCAGGCATCAAAGCTGCTGCTGAAAAGGCCGTGGAAATCGCACTGGCTTCCAGCAGGAAAATCAACAAGAAGGTCAGACTTGCGCCGGAACCTGTCTACATAGACCGCTGGCAGTCCCCATATGTAGTTGACCCTTTTAATGTTTCACCTGAAGAAAAACTGAATCTGCTCTTTGAAATCGACAAAATTCTGCGCAAGAACAAAAAAATCAAGAATGCCTTGAGTCTGATGAACTTCGAACGGGAACACCAATGGTTCGCCAACCTGGATGGTAGTTTCATCAATCAGCAGATTACCAGAAGCGGTGCCGGTTATGAAGCAACAGCGGTCGACGGGGGAGAATCCCAGCGCCGCTCTTTTCCCTGCACAAACGGCCAGTTTGTCCAGGCCGGTTATGAAGTGATTCCTGCTTTCCACCTGCTTGAAAATGCTGAAAAAACCCGGGAAGAAGCGATTTCCCTCCTGTCGGCCAAACCCTGTCCGGCCGGCGAGAAAGAGCTGATCATCATGGGTTCTCAGCTGGCCCTGCAGATCCATGAATCCATCGGCCACGCCACTGAACTCGACCGGGTGCTGGGTCTTGAAGCGAACTATGCCGGCAGAAGCTTCGTGACCCTGGAAAAGAAGGGCAATTTCAGATACGGATCCAAGCTGATGAACATAGTGGCTGATTCCACCTGCCCGACCGGTCTCGGAACATTCGGATATGACGACGATGGTGTGCGGCCTGAGCGGTACCATGTGATCAAAGACGGGATTTTCCAGACTTACCTGACAAACCGTGAATTCGCCCATGAGATCGGTGAAAAGCGCTCACGGGGCTGCAACCGCGCAGACGGCTGGGAAAATATCCCGATCGTGCGCATGCCGAACCTCTCTCTGATGCCAGGTGATGCCAAGCTTGATCAGCTGATCGCAGACACCAGGGACGGAATTCTGGTGGATGGAGTCAAGTGCTGGAGCATCGATCAGTACCGTTCCAATTTCCAGTTCGGGATGGAAATGGGCTGGGAGATCAAGAAGGGTAAAATCACAGGAATCGTCAAGGACCCGACCTATCAGAGCATCACGCCTGTTTTCTGGGGAAATCTCAACGCCATCTGCGACGAGAGCCACTGGACGCTCTGGGGAGTGTTCAACTGCGGCAAGGGCCAGCCGGGCCAGCGAGCTGAGATGAGCCACGGCTGCGCACCTGCGAGGTTCTCCAAAGTGACGGTAGGCGTGCAAAACGCCAGGTAGGCTGTTGAAAAGCACCGATCTGCTGCGTTGTGATGAGCCTCTTCAAATGCATTTGTTAGAGGCTCACATGTCTTGCATCTCGGTACTTTTGAACAGCCGGGGAAATAGTTCTTCGTAGATGCTGAATTTTGAATTTTGAATTTTGAATGTTGAATGTTGAATGACAAATGTAGGGGCAGACCCGTGTGTCTGTCCCTATTTACAAAGAATCATGCTAAAAAAAAGCGACATCACACTTTACTATTTCAAGCTGAATTTTTTCGCCCTTGGGTTCATCGAAGCAGTGATGATGTGCTATGGCCCAATGTATCTGGACTGGCGAGGAGCAAGCAGTACTCTGCTTTCCTGGTTTTTTGTGCTGTCCTCTCTGGCCGGCTTTTTCGCCCAGAACATCTGGGGTTCGATTTTCGACTGTTATTCCAGAGTACGGTTTTATCTTGTTTTCAGCCTGACCATTGACCTGCTGATGCTCGCCTGCTTCCTGAACTGGACACATCCCGTTTTTTTCGTGGCTGGATACTGCGTCCAGACGCTGCTTGGTTACGCGTTTTTTCCTGCAGTCCAGGCCAGCGTTTCAATCCTCTATCCTCATGAAGTGGGGAAGAGGATCGGTGAACTGCTGGCATACAGGTCAATCGGATGGATGGCTGCATCCTTTTCCGGGATCATCGTTTTCCTGAAAACGGACATTTCCATGATCAGCCTGCTGATCAAAATGGCGATTGTGATTGTTTCAATCCTGCTGCTTTGCTCACCTCTGGTTTTTCTCCCTGAGCGCCTGGGAGTGAGAAAGCGGATGACACTGCCGCTCTCAGAGCAGTTCCGCCTGTTTGAATGCAGGCCCGAACTGCGCAGATTCGCGCTGCTGCTGCTCTGGGTTGCTGCCGGGAACTCCCTGTTTTTCTCCTATTTCGGTGTTTATTTCAAGCATGTGATTCACGGAGCCGAATGGGGGGTGGGCCTGTCCATGCTGCTGGCTTCGGTGTTCGGTTCCATCAGCTACCCTATTTATGGGATCTGGGGTGACAGGCGGGGAAGTTATCCAGTCATGAATTTCAGTGTAATCGCATATCTGTGCTGTTATCTGACTTTAGCGCTCTGCATGAATCCCTGGATTGTGATCATAGTCTACGGTTTTCCGGCCTATTCAGCCCTGAGGATCGCAGGAAACCTTTTTATCGCCGGCCATACAGACCCTGAAGAGAGGGGAACAGGCATGGGGCTGATGGAAGGTCTGCACGCGCTGGGCGGAGTCGTGGGCCCTGCGATTTCCGGAATTTTCCTGCTTTACCTGGATTACGCAAATCTGCCGCTGCTGGCTGCGGTTTTCATGCTCAGCTACTGGCTGCTTTATTTTGCATTGCCCGACGCACAAACAAAAAATCCCAAATAGTGTTTTGACTTTGCCGACTAAAGCTTATGAACCTCTTATATTGCTTCACAAAAACTCTATCCCGGATTTCGGGTTCATAGACCAGTCATACAACATTTGCTAAAATGTTTGAAAGTGTGGATAAACCATTTATAAAAAACGAAGTTATACAATTAGGTGAAAAGTTGAGGGAAACCCGCCTGAAAAAAGAAAATATCGCAGGGCGATGTGGCAAGAATTTTAGATGTTCACAGGTCGTATGTTAGTGGCTTGGAACGAGGAAGGAGAAATCAGTCATTATTGACCGTTCACAAAGTTGCTAAAGCTCTCGGTGTTTCCTCAAATAATTTATTGAAATAATTATGCCAGTAAAAACTACAATTTCAGAAGCAGACTTGCCTAACATCCTTACCGATTATGATTTAGGCGAGTATCGGGGATTTAAAACATTTGCCAATGGTGCGGGGCAAACAACGCTCTTGCTTGAAACAAGCGCGGGAAAATTCGTCTTGCGGTATTACGAAAACAGGCCGCAAAAGCATGTATTTTTTGAGATACAGCTATTAAATTACTTACGAAGCGTAAATTTTCCCGTTCCGGCAATTTTAAAAAATCGTTCTGGGGAACTTTTCGGAACATACAAAGAAAAACCGTTTATCATTATCGAGTTCGTCGAGGGAGAACATGGTGAAAATCCGAACGATATTTTTGATGGCAAAGAAGTTGCTGAAGTTATAAAAGCAGTTGCATCATTACACAATCTCACGAAAAATTACACCCCGGAATATTTTAAAGACAGAGAGATTTTTGATGTTGCATATTGTTGGAAAGAATTTGTTAATAAACATTCTCTATTGGCTAAAAGTGAAAAAGGGAAATGGTTTAAAGCCGAATTAGACAAGCTGGAATTTCCAGCCTCTCTACCAAAAGGGTTATGTCATGCCGATTTAAACTACGGAAATTTTCTATTTAAAAATGGCAAAATAGTTGCGGTGCTTGATTTTGATATGAGTTTTTACACTTATCTTATTTACGATATTGCCAGTTTAATTTATTGGTGGACATGGCCTCCAGGAATGAAAGTGAAGGAAAAACAGGCGGCGCAAATTGTTAGCGAATATTCAAAATCGCGAGAATTAAGTAAGGAGGAACGAATGCATATTTATGATACACTAAAACTCATAATCCTTTTGGGTATCAGTTGGTCAGAAGAAGGCGATTTTGAAAATGAGAAAGAAAAAATAGAGTTTCTTAATTCGATGGGTAGAATAAATTTTATGTTAAAATTAGAAATAGAAAATGTTTGAGGGAAGAGTGGGAGGGAAGAGTGTACCGGGTCTATACATTTGACAGCGTGAGTTGATTTGTTTAAAATAATACAAAAATCAGCTCACTGGAGATACTTTGTCTAGACAACTCAGGATCGAATTTGAAAATGCCTATTACCATGTCATGAGCTGCGGGAATACCAGAAGCAGGATTTTCCGCGACAACGATGACAGGGTAAAATTCATTTCTTATCTAGAAGAGACTTACCGGAAATTCGGTATCTTGATTCACAGTTATTGTCTCTTGAGAAATCATTACCACCTGTTTATCCGGACTCCACAACCCAGCCTCTGCAAAGCGATGCATTTCATCAATGCCAGTTACACAAAATATTACAACTCAAAATACAAGCGGAAAGGCCACCTTTTTGCAGGAAGATTCCGAGCTATTCTTATAGATTCTGATAATTATGCATTAACTGTGTCTACTTATATACATCTGAATCCTGTAAGAGCTGGTATAATTGTTCAGCCATGGAAATATGAATGGAGCAGTTGCTTCTACTTTACAGGAACTGATCTGGAAATTCCGGAATTCATCGATACCAGTCTGATACTTGAATATTTCAAAGGGAAGAATGGTGGAAAAAATAAAGCTTACCTGGATTATCTTACAGAAAAGATAGGGCAGAATGATAAAGACCCAGGAGAATTAGCAGAGGCTGGCTTAATACTGGGCAGTGAAGAATTTTCTAACAGAATAAAAAATCGATATGTCAAAGTACTGAAAAAAGATAGAAGCATACCGGCAATCGGACAATTACAGAAAGATAAAAACTTAATCCAGATGCTTTGGGAGCAGTTAAAGAAGTTCGACTGGGCCAGCGAAAACGAGAAGCGGAAATTCAGCATTTTTTTATTGCAGAAACATACTGATGCGAATCTGGCAGAATTGCAGCGGCTTTTCCCGGAGTTAAGTGTTTCCGGTGTAAGCCAGGCAGGCCGGAGAATGAGAATTTCAATGGAACAGGATAAAACAGTCCAAAAGCGCATGGAAGAGATTGAAAAGCAGATTTTGTCAATTGTATAGACCCGGTACCACAGTTGGGCGGTTGGAGGAAAATTGCGGCAGAAACTTCTGGTCGTTTTTCTTGGATTATTCTGCGGATTGCTGCTGCTGGAAGCATTTTTTCAGGCAACCGGCTTTTTCGTAAAGCTGCGGCGGGACATTCAGAAGCGGCAGGGCAGTGTGCGAACCATTCTCTGCCTGGGTGACTCCTTCACATACGGGTATGGCCTGGACAGGAAAGATTCCTATCCAGCTCAACTGGAAGAGCTTTTGAAACTGAAATACCCCGGCTCAGATTACTCTGTAATCAACGCAGGGATCGTGGGCGCAAATTCCAGAATGGTTTTGAAGGACCTGCCTGACTATCTCCGGAAATATTCCCCTGCGATCATTGTCCTGCAGGCAGGAGGGCAGAATCGTTTCAATCTGTCAGGCTATGACGACAAAATAGCTGGATTTGATTACATTCGATACAATTCCAGAGTGATCAGACTGTTCCGTTTCCTGCTGGCAAATTTCTCAGAGAAGGGATTTCTTGCCTGGCGGTCGGATCAATCATTGATTTCCCCTGAAAATCTGCTCAGACCGCGCGATTTCAGTTTCAATACAGGTGAAATTTCCTGTGCCATTGATTTTACAAAGCAGCAGGGCAAGATCTGGGAATATTTAAGAGCCGGAGATTTAGCGGCTGCCGGCCGGTACCTGGAGGGCAGTACGAGCGAAGCTGAAGCCAGGGGAGTTTTCTACATCATGTCCAATCTGCTGGACGCAGCTGAAAATTATCTCAATGAGCAGGGCACAAAAAATGGCAGCGCATTCCTGGTGCAGCTTGGCCTTGGATTCATTTCAGCCGAAAAATGCGAACTGGATTCCGCGATCAGTCATTTCAGGCAGGCTCTCAGGCTGAAACCGAATGATACAGGTGCACTGATCGGCTTAGGATATGCATATTTTCAGGCAGGCATGTTCGATTATGCGAGGGACTGGTATGAAACCGCTCTCGCACTTTATCCAGCCTGCGCTGAAGGCTATAATCAGCTGGCACAGCTGTATTGCGACAGTTTCCAGTTCGACAAGGCAGTCAGTGTTCTGGAAGAGGGTCTGAAGCATGCCCCGGATTTTGCCGACAATCTTTATTCACTCGGCAAACTGAAACTCAGAAAATACAACTTCAGTGAAGCGGAAACACTTTTTAGCAAGGCCCTGGCCGCAGGCTTGAATGAAGAGGACAGCAACCGCATTGCGTATTACAGGGAACAGATGTCGATCCTGAAAAATCAGGATCCTGCAGTAAGTGGGATGAGCCAGTTCTATTTTCCGGCAGAACCGGATTTAAGCTCTACAACCGAACTTTGCGACCTGGCCTGGAAACATGTGGAGCAGGGAAATTACGAACAGGCTCTGAAATTTTTCGACCTGGCCGGCGACAGGCGGAACGCTGCCTGGGTCCGGAAAATATTATCCTCTGAAATCAGCGGTTCGGATGCATACAGATGGCTGATCGAAGACCTGGAGACCATCAACCGGTTCTGTTCTGCGAACGGGATACATCTGATCCTGCAGAACTATCCTGAATCCGGGAACAAAGCCATGATCCAAATATCTGCCAAAGAACTGGTGCCGCTGGTGGACAATTTCCGGAAGTTCAGCCTCCTCTGGAAAGCGGGGGGGAAGAGGGAGGAGTATATCCGGCCTGACGGGCATTGCAGCGGCAGAGGATGTGCGCTGATGGCTGAGAATGTCCTGGAAGTGCTAGAAGCTAAGGGTTGGCTGTAATTACTCCAGCAGCAACTACGAATTTACCGTGATAAAAACAGGCGATCTGGCCGCTGGTAATGGCGCGGGCTGGCTCGGAAAGAGTGACTTTATACCCTTTATCCTGAGGTTCTACCAGGCAGGAAGTTGGTTTGGCGGCAAACCTCACCTTTACGGATAGTTCCAGTTTTTCAAAACCCGGAAAAAATATATTCAGATCAGATACGCAGAAAGCTGTGGAGAACAACCTCTCCTCAGGTCCTGCCACCAGCAGATTTTCTGCAGGTACGATCCTGATCACATAATAAGGAACGCCCAGGCCAAGATTCAAACCCCTCCGCTGTCCGATGGTCTGAAAGTAATACCCCTGATGAGTTCCTAACACTTTTCCATCTTCAGTCACGATTTTGCCTGGTTTCTTAGGAAGCAGCTCAGGAAAGACTTCCCATAATTTTTTGTGCTTTGGGATGAAGCAGACGTCCTGGCTGTCCTTTTTTTCCGCAACCGGCAATCCTGCCTCCCTGGCCAGGGTCCTGGCTTCTGTCTTGGAAAGCTCTCCGATCGGGAAAAAGTAGCTGGACAGATTTTCGCTCTTCAGGAAGCAGAGAAAATACTCCTGGCTTTTGGCCTGGTCCGCCGCCTGCCTGAGCAGCCGGAATCCCTGGAATTCTCCGATCCCTGCATAATGACCGGTGGCGAGTGCCTGGAATCCCCATTCCCGAGAGAGCGCGAGCAAAGTACCCATTTTCACCCGCTGGTTGCAAATCACGCAGGGATTGGGTGTGACCCCGGCCCGGTAAGAATCTATGAAATAATCCACTACCTCGTTCAGAAAATTCTTTTTAAGGTCATAGGCATGATGGGGAATTCCGATCTTCCTGGCCGCAGCTGCTGCGTCGTGTATGTCTGCCAGATTACAGCAGCGGGAATTTTCCTCCCACAGCTTCAGTGTGATTCCCGAAACCTCGTGCCCGGCTTTTTTCAGAAGCAGCGCTGCTACAGACGAGTCCACACCTCCGCTCATGGCGACCAGGATTTTCATGCGTTGTTTTTCTCCAGATTTATCATTTCTTCCACTAGTGGACTGTAAACAAAGTTTCATTGCACGATTGCCGCTGTGAAAAGCCTGCCAGCGACGAGATCAAGTCAATCAGATATCTGATAAAACTTTGTTAACACTCCACTAGCTTACCAGAACCTCTGTTTATGGTAAAATCATAGCTGGAGGTAGATTGAAGCAGAGATTTCTGGTCATTGTCCTGGGCTTGTTTTGCGGGCTGCTGATTCTGGAAGCCTTTTTTCAGGCTGCCGGTTTGTTGATCGTGCTGCGCCGTGTTGTGGTCAAACGCCAGGATGTTTCTGAATTCCTGATCCTCTGTCTAGGCGATTCGTTCACTTATGGTTTTGGAGTTGAGAAGGGCAGCGATTATCCGGCTCTCCTTGAAAAATGGCTTAACGAGCATCAACCGAATCGAAAGTTCCGCGTGGTCAATGCTGGAGTGGGAGGCATCAATTCAAGATACCTGCTCGACAACCTGCCCGACAATCTGGCCCGCTACAAACCTGACCTCGTTACAATACAGGTGGGCGGGCAGAACAGGATGAATTTTACCGGCTACGACGAAGGATCCAATCAACTGGTGCGATTTTTTTATGCTTTAAGCAACCATTCCAGGGTATTGAGGCTGTTCCGGATGCTATATAAGGATCTGAAGGACTCCAGGGAAGACCTGGCACTGGCGCTGAAACTTACGATCGAGGAAGGACGTTTTGCCGGAGCGCTTCCAGAAATCCTCCCGGGAAATGATAAAAACTCTACTGAAATAGTCTGTTCGATCGATTATTTCAGGCTGACTGGCGAAGTCTGGGACCTGATCAGGGAAAAGAATTTCGATGGGGCGAGGAAATGCATTAATTCCAGACTGGAATCCAGTGCCGACGATGTCTATGCCCAGGGCTGGGATAAGTTTTCTATAGGTAATTTCGCAGCAGCTTCGGAAAAATTCAGGGAAGGACTTAGAAAATATCCTGGCAGCGAACATCTGCTCGTAGGTCTGGGGTTTTCCTCACTTGAGGAAAAAAAGCTGCAGCTGGCCTTCGAGTACTTCAAAAAAGCGCTTCAGATGGACAGTCACGATACAGGCCCCATGCTTGGGATCGGGCAGGCTTACTTTTATTCTGAAAATTATGCCCTTGCCGAGCGCTGGTTCGCGAGGGTCATGGAGCTCGATCCAGGCAATGGCTGGGCTTACAATTTTCTGGGAAGTCTTTATTTCGAGCTGAAGGAATACGGAAAGGCTGAAAAATATTTCAGGGACGGGATCAGGGTGAATCCTGAAATGCCGAACAATTACACTTCACTGGGGGAAGTGGTGCAGCTTCTGGGCAGGCTTTCAGAAGCCTGCAGCATTTTTGAAAAGGCCATCCAGATGGGCACTTTTTTTTCCTGGGAGGAAAGTGAGCTCAATCGGATGCAGGCCAGAGCCAAGATTGACCTGGATCCATTCAACAATAAGGACTTGGGAAAAAAACTCCTGTTAAGGGCTATTGAGCTGGATCCAAGCAACACCCAGGCTCTGGTTGATCTCGGCTGGTTCTGCGCCGGGGAACGGGACTATCAGAAAGCCCTGGAGTATTTTGAACGCGGGAAGAACTATGAAGCCACGGCCTGGATCAAAAAGCTGCTTTCCAATCAGTTCAATGATGACACAGCTGCCGAATGGCTGGAAAAAGATCTGGATTCTGTGGCTTTGATCTGTGGAAAGGCCGGACTGCCGCTTTTATTCCTGAATTATCCTGAAATGGATAACCTGCCGCTGCGCAAAGTGGCTCAGCGTGAAGGAATACCTCTGGCAGACCTGACCGCAGAATTCGGTAAGCTCTGGCAGACGGGTAAATCAAGGAACGATTATTTTCTGCCGGACAGGCACTGCAATCTGCTGGGCAATCTCGAGACTGCGAGGATTCTCGGAGAGCGGATTCTCGCTCTGCCGGATAAAACATGAAAAAGCTGTTCGTCTTTCTGCTCGGCTGCTGCTCCGGATTGATTCTGCTGGAAGGAGCCCTGCGGCTTGCAGGTCTGTCCATAGAGCAGCAGAGATCCGGGAAAAAAGCTGGCGGACAGATCGTGATTCTCTGTACCGGCGATTCATTCACATACGGGTACGGGGTCGGCCGGGATGAGACTTATCCTGCACAGCTTCAGTCTATGCTGAACCGGAAGTATCCTGGCCATGGATTTTCCGTAGTCAATGGCGGGATCGTCGGGGCCAATTCCAGACGGCTGCTGAGTGACTTTGAAGACAAGCTGCTCTGCTATGCTCCAAAGATAGTGGTGGTGCAGGTTGGAGGACAGAATCGTTACAACCTGTCAGGTTATGATGACAAGATGCCCAGACTGTCAGTGGACTACATTCGATATAACCTGAAAAGCATGAGGCTTCTTTCTTACCTCCTGGGAAACATTTCTGAAGGACTGTCAGAGTACTCAAAAAAAAGGGGGAGAGAGCTTCTGGAAGTGATACGGACAACAGATTTCAAATTTGAGACCAGGGAAGCAACCTGTTCCATCGACTTTTCAAGTTCTCGGGGTCATCTGCCGAATCTTTACGAGCTTGCTGAAAATTATGTAAAGGAAACCCGAGGGAAAAACGGCAACACTTTTCTCCTGCAGCTTGGGCTTGGCTACATTGCTTTAGAAAAATGCGACCTGGAAAAAGCGTTTGCACATTTCCGCAAAGCGCTAAAGCTGAAACCAAACGATACAGGAGCTATGCTGGGGATCGGCTATACTTACTCGCAGGCCGGCATGTTTGAACAGGCCTTGGATTGGTACGGAACAGCATTAAAACTATATCCTGACTACGGAGAAGGATATAATCTGCTGGCACAGTTATACAGCGACGCGTTTCAACCCGACAGGGCTGTAAGTATATTAGAAGACGGACTCAGTCATGATCCGGATTTTGCCGACAATCTATTTTTTCTCGGAGAACTCAAGTACAGAAAAAATGCTTTCAGCGAAGCCCTGGATCTTTTCAAAAAAGCGGAGGCTGCCGGACTGAATGAAGAAGACTGCAGGCAGATCGAATCTTACAGACAGCAGATGGACATCCTGAATACCGGGAGTACGGAAGTAAGGGAAGCAAGCCTGCTTTACTTTTCTGCTGAGACTGCTGACATATCTTCAACTGCGGAGCTGGAAGACATTGCCTGGCGACATCTGGTAATGAATAATTATCAGCAGGCGCAGAAGTATTTCAGCAGGGCCGGAGACGAAGAGAATGCCGCATGGGTGAGAAAGGTTGTTTCCAGAGAGATAAACGGGGAGAAGGCGACCGGCTGGCTGCTGGACGACCTGACGACAATCAAGGGCATCTGCGACAAGCATCAGGTACGGATCCTGTTCGCGAATTATCCTGATACGGCAAACCGGGGCATGCTGCAGATTTCAACCAGATACAGGATACCTCTGGTGAATAATTTCCAGAAATTCAGCGAATTGTGGAAGAATGGCGAGAGACGCGGTGATTATTTCCTTCCTGACACCCATTGCAATGCACGGGGGTGCGGAGTAATGGCCGTCGATGTGATGGAAACACTTGAATCTCAGGACTGGTTTCAGGAGATGATCAAAAGCCGATCTATCAGATAAAATGGAAAAAAATGGTCAGATTTCTTTTTTTTTGATATTATAAGCCTCTTGCAAAATGTTTTATTCAGCCCGTTTTTGGAGGTACCGTGCTTTCCGGATTCAAGATCGACAGGATACTGGACAAAGTCCTTCCCTTGCTCAATGAAAACCGGATTCCCGAAGCTCTGGAATTGCTTGGAAAAGCCGAAGCCCATGATCCGGCGGATCCATATCTTCAATTATACTATGGAATCGCCCGCTTCAACCTGAACGAATTTGAGAAAGCCAGGGAGCATCTGCTCATGGCTGATGAAAAGCTCAAGGTTGACGCCATTCCCATGATTTATCTGGGTAGGATTTATCTGGCTGAGAATCAGAGCGAACTGGCTCTTGAGTCGTTCGCCAAAGCAGTAAAAAAAGACAAATTGCATCCTGAAGCCCATTATTATGCCGGAATCGCCTATCTCAAGCTGAACCGGCTCGAAGAGGCGACCCGGGAATTCGAGATTGTACTGGCCGAAAAAAGTGAATTCGTGCTGGCCAGGATTCTGACCCTGCTGGAGTGGAAGAATCTCCATGATCATCAATGATCTCCTGGAAAATACCGCTGATGAGCATTTCACAGCAGGTGATTTTCATTCCGCCAGACTTGAATACCTACAGTTATATAGGGAGTTTTCCAGAAAACGCTTTTCTGGTGTGAAACTTCTCCTGCCATTTTCCAGAGAAAGAACAATCTATCTGAAGATCTGCGATCGCCTCAGTGAGTTGTATTTAGAAAAGCATAATTTTTCTCGATGTCTGTATTTTATTGACAAGATCAGCCGGTATGATGACAACCTGACCCTGAAAACGCGGAAAGCTCTTTGTTTTCTCTTTACAGGGCGGCGGCAGCCACCTGTGCTGCTGCTGTACCAGGAGATATACCCGCTTCTGCTGGAGCGTGGGGAAAAGGTCCTCACCCAGATTTTCAACTTACTTACAGAATTATCAGTAAAATCCCGTTTTGCATATCAGGTTTGCAGTGACTATGCCAGATTCAGGCCCGAGATTGTAGGGAAGCATGTTCAGTATCTGATGGATGTGGTACTGTCTCAAACAGATGTAGATGGAGATCATTTCCTGCTCGAAGAATTGTACAGGCTGTCAAGAGAAAGAAGGATCGGGGAAATTCTTTCAAAGCATTATCTCAGCCGGAAAGTATTCACCAGACAGGCCTTTGCGCTTGTGAACAGGTTGTACGAACAGAATCCAGGTTCCGATCTTCTCCGATACCTGGGTGAATACTACAGGCATCACCGTACCTTCAGCCCTGAGAGCCTGCAGATTTTCCTGAAAATTTACGAGGAAAGATCCGATGACCGGGAAAACCTGCTGGTTCTAGGTGAGAGTTTTCTGAAACAGGGAGCCAGGGACGAATTTGCGATCCATGTCTACGAGGAGGTTGCGAAAAAATTCACATCTCACCTGGAGAATCTAAAAACACTGGCTCTGTTGTATGCGGAAAACGGCAAGTGCGACGCCCAGGCTCTCGCGATTCTCGAGCAGGTCAGTTATTACATGTCGGATAACCGGACCATCATGAAATCTCTGGTGCACGCCTACCTGGTTTTCAGGATTTTCACTCCACAGGCGCTGTGGTGCGCCAGGAAACTCCTCGAATTGTCCGATGATTCGCCTGAAGTGCTTTATCTGGCAGCAAGGTCGTATCTGGCTCAGGGAAAGAAGAAAGAAGCTTTGGTCTGCCTTGAAAAAGCTGAAAAGACCTTGCTCAGGAAGCATTTTTTCCACGATGACTTCCTGGTAACTTTATATCGTCTTAAACTACATCAGTTGAACCGGGAAGAACTGGCAAAGCATCTGGAAATTCTGGAGGGTATTTACAGAACCGAACCAAAGGGACCTGAGATTCTGGAACTGATGGGAGACATCCGGATCAGGATGTCAGAGTGCTGGCGGAAGATCGGTTGCAGCTTCCAGGACTGCGAATGCAGCGGTTCTGGATGTGCATTCAATCTGACCCCGGACGATCCGGCCAGGAATGCCCTGGAATATTACCTGCAGGCTCTTGAATTTAATCAGACCGGTGAACTTCTATTCAAGATCGGAGAAGCTTATCTGGCATCAGGATATAGGAAAATGGCGCTGGATTTTTTTGAGAGAGCACGGGAAATCAAACCGGAAAACGGACCCGTGACATGCCTGATTGCTGCACTGCTTGAACAATCCGGGAAAAAAGAGGAAGCTGTCGAAATTTTGTCTTACTTTCTCTCTGATAACCAAAACTTCCATGGAATTTTCCAGAGACTGCTTGCACTGCTTTGGGAGCTGAGCGATTGGGACGGGGGGATAAATTTTTCCTGTCAGGCGATCAAGAGGTTTCCGGAAAAGCACGAGTTTTATCACTGGAGAGGAAAGTTTTATCGTGCTAAAGAATGGCGCAAAGTGGGGCTGATCGATCTGGAGCAGGCTTTTTCAATGAATCAAA